>JAQTXO010000306.1 GCA_028688765.1 Acidiphilium sp.
ACCAGCCCGAGCCGGGCCTTTTCCATGTGAAACCGGTCGAAATCCCGCGCCAGGGCGTCATCCGAAAACCGCCGGCCCGGCTCGGGAAACGTGCTGACCGTCTTGAGTCTGTCCAGCGTCAGCCCGCGCCGGATCATCCACGACGCGATCAAGGCGGTAAACGCCGGGCCGACATGATCGACCTGAAAATCGCGCTCGTCATACCACTCACCGGTGAGGCTGCACCGCATCAATCCCGCCCGCCCCGCTTCGATCGCTGCCAGCCGTCCAGCACGCCGGGCCGCCTCGATCTGACCCTCGACGGCCCGCCGCGCCGCGCGATAGACCGGGCTGGTCTGCAAACCGGGGCTGGCGGGGTTGGAGCGGGCCGACAGCGCGCGGCGGAGATCGAAGTCGTCCTCACCGCCGTCCAGCCGGCGCAGCCACACGATCGGCTTTGCTGTCCATGCGCTCGGCACTTTGAAAAAGCACGCGATGCTTGGACCGATTTTGACGGCGGCGTTGGGATGATGTTCGAGCAGACCGAGCAGGTCATCGTGGGCCGCCCGGTCGAACGCCACCCGCCAGTCGTGCCGATCGAGATGCCCGGTGAGCACGTCGCTGGCATCGCGCTGGCGGGCCGGCAGCATTTACCGACCCATTTCCTGCTGCTGCTGCGCCTTTTTCTTGGCGTACAGCCGAGCAGCGCGCTCCCGCGTGGCGGCCCGTTCACGATCGCGGCTGGCCTGGATAGCCTCGGCTGAGCGATCGGTGCGAACAGCCTTGACCAGATCCTCGGTCGGCGTGGTGAGCCGCGCCTGCGCTCGTTTTGCAACGTCCAGCCCAGCTTCGGCGGGCGAGGTGACCGACCGATCGAGGCCGCCTGCCGCGTCCCGCAGCTTCTCCTCAAACGTCACGACATACTGCCGTCCCGCGCGCATCGAGACGTTCAACTCCTGCGCCACCAGCTTGCCCGGCGTGTTGTCCGTCTGCGAGCCATCGAGCGTCATGTCGCGCCGGTCGAGGTGGACCAGATGGGCGTTGTCCCGCGTGAGCCTGTACGCAGCATATTCCTTGTCGCTGAGCACCACCGCCGCGATTTTATCGACTCCCGCCATCCGCCGGGCGACCATGGCGTCCCGTTCCGGGTCTGCGCCGCTTTCACTTCCGGCAGCCTCGACCTGGAAGCCCTGGCTGACCCCCTTTTCCGCCATATCCCGCCCGGTGAGGCGCTTTTCGTGAGAATCCATTTCAGGTGCGGTCACATCGACCGTGTTTTTCAGACTGAACGGGCGATCGCGCTTGATGAGTTCCACAAGTGAATCGATTGCCTTCGACTTATCGCCATCATGCTGGACGATCATATCGATGGTCGCCTTGCGAAAATCCTCTGGCGACCAATCCATCTCTTTGATCGCTACCCGTTTTGCCGCGCCGTATTTCCTTGCGTCGCTGGCGTTTTCCAGACCATCGAGCGGATCATGGCTGGCAGCCTCTTTTCTGATCTCCCGCGCAAACCGCAGCCCGGCGAGTCGATCCACCTGGGGGTCGGCCTCGCCCCGCTCTTTCGCGACAGTGGCCCGTGTTTGCTCAAGCCGTTCGCGCAGCTTTTCCGGCTCCAGCCCCTCAATATAAACCGCAACCGCTAAGCCAGCGATGAATCTGGCCCGATCGGCTTCGCTCATGCCGGGCGGCGTCAGATGGCCGAACGCCTGCTCGATTTTCGAGGGACCGGCGGCCGCCGAGATGCCGGACAGGCCGAGCTTTTCATCAGGGGTCAGTTCGCGAGAATCGGGGGCGAGTTTTGGTCGGGGGGCGAGTTCTGCCATGAGCGTGTCTCCGTGATGGACCGGGAGCGGTCCTAGACCTTATATATAGCAGCCTGACCCCGCTCGATGATCAAGGCTGGAACCGTCGTGAATCCGGCGGGCACCGGGCGGTCGGTGATCACGAAATCGGTCTCGCCCGGCATTGGCCCCGGCTTCGCGTTCAAGTGGGTGGTCTGGCTGCGCGCCGGGATTTCCGCCCGCCAGGCCATCGATCGGCTCGGCCAGATCTCCGCGAGCAGGGCTGCCGTCACGTCCCGCGTCCAGGGCCGGCTATCGGTGCGGATGCAGACGGTCGCACCGGGCCGCATCAGACCAGCCGACCGGGCGAACACCGCGCGCAGCATCGCGACATAGGCGGGCTTGTCGGCGTATTTCTGGCTGATGTCGGTCGGGTGCGGGGCAGGATCGTCGCCGAGCATCCACAACCTGATCCAGTTGTCCTGCCTATAGTTCGTTACGCCGAGATAGGGCGGGCTGGTCAGCAGAAGGTCGAACCGGGGCTGCCCTATCTCGGCGTCCGGCAGCACATCCTCAGCCCGGCCCAGCCTGACAACCGCCGGCGGCCCGGATGGAATCCCGTAAGCGTACCAGCGTGCGATCCGCCCGGTCATATAGTCGATCGGGTCGAGCAGCGGTGGCGTCATGCCCCGATCCGCCCACCAGCGACACGAATACTCTGGCGCGGTGGCCCGGCTGCCGCCCATCTGGTTGCCCAGCGAGTAGCCCAGCTTGCCGTGCAGATACACCAGAATCAGCGCCATCAGCGTCCGATCCGTGCGGCTGTTCTGCCAGTCGAGCGACCGGCGGGCCGCCCGCAAGAACGCGAGAACGCGGGGCGACCATGCCCATGATTGAAACTCGGTTTCCGGCTCGACGTCCTCGGCGCGCACATCGGATTCCAGATCGGCCAGCCGGTCGATCAGCCGCAGCGGGTCGGGTTCGGGATCGCATTTGGTGCTCGCGTAAACCCACGCCAGCGGGGAAAGATCGCACCCGAAGGTCGATCGTCCGGTCACCCGCGCTGCAAAATTGGTGCTGCCTCGCCCCATAAACGGATCGAGCACCGCACCGCCGGGCGGGCAGAATTGCTCGACGGTGCGATGCACGAAATCCAGCGGCATCATGCAAAAATACGGCCCCAGGGTCGACCAGACGCCGTCTGCCGTGTTGCCGCGCCACGGGTTGCTCATCGATTGACGCTGGTCAGGCGCTCCGGGATGTAGACCACCGGCTCGTCGTCCGCCGGGTTGGGCACACGGCGAGGCCGAAGGAAGCCTTGCTGCACGAAAAAACTACGCGGTGGCGAGATGTCCGGCTCATCGTCGTCCGGCTGGCCCATCTCGTCGTCGTCGTAAAAGGGCGCGGGCATGGTGGATCACTCCCCCTGTTTCGCGAGCAGCGTATAAAGCTCGGCGATCTCGGCCTCGGTCAGACCGGTCAGGTAGGCACCGAAGCCCGCGATGAATTGGTCCATGATCAGCTTGAACTCGTCGGCGTTTTTCGCCATTCCGCCGATCAGCCCGACCGCGCCGTTCATTACCTGGACGGTGGTGATCCGATAGAGTTTCGCGAAAACTTCGGCGTCAAAAGTGTTATCCATGTGTGTGTCTCCGTTGATGTGGGATGAGCCCCACAAGGTTGATGCATCTGCGGATGCCCGGCATGTATTATATAGCAGGCGGGGCCAAGTGGTGTTTGTGATCAGAGGCCAGCACGGCGGATGTGCTTGGTCACCGCGCTCCGGTCGGCACCAATAGCCGCCGCTATGGCTGTGAAGGTGGCCCCGGCCCGGCGCATCTCGATCATTTTGGCGATGTCCTCCTGCGTGCGCCTGGGCTGACCCTGAAGACCGAGCCGGCGGGTATGCTTGGTGATTGTACTCACGCCGATGCCGGTGTGCGCCGCGATGTCTCTGAGCTTCACCCCCGCTTTGCGCATTTCCACGATTTTCCCGAAGTCGGAGATCACCTTGTCAAAGTCGTTACGAGTTGATCTGCGCCGGATCAGACCGGGCCGCTTGGTGTAGAGACTCACGATCGGCTGCGAGACACCGACTCTTGCCGCGATGTCCAAATTTCCGCGTTCGTCGCGCCGGAAAATCGCATTTTGACCATCTTCTTGATGTCAGATTCGGTGCATTTCATCTTGATCTCCTTTGCTCCATGGCCGCGCTGTGCTGCCTTTGCACATGCTTCTGTGGATGCCAGACGGCTTGACTGGCGCTGCGGATGTACCTGTCCACCGCGCTGCGGGAGACACCGATCTTCGACGCAACTTCCGCGTTCGTCGCACCGTCCCGGCGCAGTGCAATGATTTTCCTGATGTCATCGTGCGAGAGCTTGCGGCGAGACGAACAGCCCGCGCTACGATTGTGTTTCAGCACGGTTGAGACGGTGACACCTGTTTCCGCCGCGATGACTCTCGACTTCACCCCAGCGCGACGCATTTTGATCATCTTTTCAATCTCGACCTTTGTGCTGGGCCGTTGCGTCGGTAGTCCAGCCAGGCGAACGCGATTGACGACCGTGTTCGTACTCACACCCGTCGCCGCCGCAATGTCCTTCAGCGTCTCCCCCGCCTTGTACATCTCGATGATCCTCCGCGTTCTGGCGGGGGAGAAATCGCGGCGTGGTGCATGGCCCGCCTGACGCATCTTCACCATCTTCTCGACGCCGAGATCGGAAGAGCACACGTCTGAAC
>JAQTXO010000307.1 GCA_028688765.1 Acidiphilium sp.
GCCAGCCCCGCGAAGACGGCGACTGCATCGCCGACTTCTTCCGCGACATCGAAGACCCCGAACGCGACGTCATCGCCCTGCAAATCGTCACCGTCGGCCAGAAATCCTCCGAAATCGCCCGCGAATGGTTCGAAGACAACCGCTACCAGGATTATCTGTACCTGCACGGCCTCTCAGTCGAAATGGCCGAAGCCATGGCCGAACACACCCACAAACGCATCCGCGCCGAATGCGGCTTCGCCGCCGAAGACGACCGCGACATCGAAAAAATGCTCGCCCAATCCTACCGCGGCTCCCGCTACAGCTTCGGCTACCCCGCCTGCCCGAACCTCGAAGACCAGTCCCAGCTCCTCAAACTGCTCGCCGCAGACCGCATCGGCGTCTCCCTCTCCGACGAACACCAACTCCACCCCGAACAATCCACCAGCGCCATCGTCGTCCTCAACCCGAAGGCCAAGTATTTCTCGGTATAACAAACCAGCCTGCCTCATCTCCCTTCGCGATGTCGGATCGGCGGCAACCCATCGATCCGACCGCACGTCCCGCGTTTCACCTTGCTTGTTCTACGGATAAGCCGTAGAAGTCACAATGGATATCGAGTTCGACGATGCCAAGGACGCGGCAAATATCGCCAAACATGGCATATCGCTCGCCCTTGGTGCCGTCATCCTCGAAAACGCCGTGGGACAATCGGTCGACGATCGACAGAACTACGGCGAAACCCGCGTAAACGCCTTCGGATTGATCGCCGGCCGTCTCTTTGTCTGCACCACCACGATGCGCGGCGAAACCTATAGGATCATCTCGGTTCGCAAGGCGAGCCGCCAGGAGCAACGCCTATGGCTATCGTAAAAGTTACCCAAGACCTGATCGAAACATCACGGCGCGCCATCGATTGGCCCGCGCAGGACGCCAAGACCGACGACGATATCGCCCGTGAAATCGCCACCAACCCGGATGCCGCCCCAATCCTCTCCGCCGCCCAAACCGCCGCCGCCATCACCCGCCTGATCCGCCAGCGCCTCGGCATCACCCAAACCGAATTCGCCGCCCGCTACCAAATCCCGATCGGCACCCTGCGCGACTGGGAACAAAACCGCAAACAACCCGACGCCCCCGCCATGGCCTACCTGCGCGTCATAGCCCGCGAACCAGAACTCGTCGCCCGCGCCCTGATCCCCGCATGACCGCCGCGCTGATTCCGGCTCATAATCAAGAAAAAGCAAAGGCTTCTTTTTGAAAAAAGAAGCAAAAACTTTCAATAATGCAACAACCGTAGGGTGGAAAAGCAAAGCGTAATCCGCCTCCTCTCTCGCCGCCGCACACTATTCTCCGAGATTACCTTCACTACAACAAACTGAGTATGCAACCAACTTCATCTGCATACATCCAAGCAACGCTTCACAATAATCAGATCTAGACTAACGTCGCTAAAACTGTCGGATGACGCCGCGCTCTTCCGCCCTACGCTGTCAAATCAAGCAAGAGATGCTTTCCCCGGAAAAGCATAACTTTTGATATTGCATGAGTGCGACGACCTTGCGTTTGACCAAACTATCAGATGAATTTAGAAATCTTGAACTTAGCAAAATCGCGGTGAAAAAGTCATGGAATTGAGTGAGATTTGGAAAGAACGGTTAGATTTATTCCACAAAATTGATCTCGATCCCGAAAAATATGGGATTAAGCGGGACATGTTGGCCGGCCCTTTTCTTAGCACCACCTTGCCAGACTATGACCCAGGCAGACACAAAGCGGTTATGATCGTTGGACGAGCAACTCACCGCGATTGGTATGTAAACGATTTTCGTGCATTCAAAAATGAAGGAAAATACTCCCATGAACGGGCAATAAATTTTCTGTCTCGAAACACCTTACACGAAATAGAAAACAATAATAATGGAGATTTTTTCAAATTCATTAAGAGAATTAGTCAGCAAATAAGTCGCATTGACGCGATCGATTTGCCAATTTACCAAAATATTATCTGGAGTAATCTAGCTAAAATTGGTGTATCGAACGGAAATCCTAAAAATAAGTTACTTCGTGCACAAGTAGAATTGGCAAGAAGAACCTTGCTCGCTGAAATTGAGGCTTATAAACTGAACTTGGTTATTGTGACCCACGGAAACTACGCAAATTGTGAAAGAACTGGCACGGACATAGTGCATTCAGTTTTTGACTCTACAGAAGATCCCTGGATAGAAGATGATAGTCGATTTTTATGGTATCGAACGGGCCGGTTTGGATCGCCTGCCATTATGCTCACGGATCACCCGCAGAACCCCGCCGCCAAAGGTCATATTAGTTTCTGGGTCCAGATCGCATTGAGTCTCATCATTGAACAGGCGTAGCGAATTCAGCAAGCGTAGGTTAGAAAGCGTAGGTTGGGCAGAGCCCTTGCGAAGCCCAACAATCTCACCCGACCAATGCGTCCAATCCGCTGATCCCGCCATCACGCAACGGATCGCCACGCCGCCGGCCCAACTCCTCAAAATTCTCGAAGCCTCCCCGTTACGGAAAACCCCCAACCTCAAACCCCCGCCGCCGTCCCCAAGATCGCATCCGGCATGACCTCGACCCGCGTCCATCGCCATCGTCCCCGGCCACATGTAAAAACCTGTAAATCCCACCCCCACCACCGCCCTCTCACCTTCCTGTGACCCCACCCCATCGATATAGCCGCCGAGGAATATCGAAAACAGGAAGCTTCACATGCAAAAAACCAACCCAGGCCCGCGCCTCGCAACCCTCGTGGCGACCGGCACCGCCCTCCTCATGCTCCACCCCGCAACCGCCGCCGCCCTCAACGGCCCGTCCTGGCAGAACATCGATGGCGGCCCCCTCGGTCCCCTGCAAATCTCCGCCGGCACCGATGGCTATTTTTACGGCCAATCCGGCACCGCCACCGACTCCGGCCAAAGCATCGCCGGCACCAAATCGGTCGGCGCGGAAATCGACGATTTCATGATCGAGATGCGCAAGCCCACCGGACTCATCCAGTTCACCCTGCAGGCCGCTGAATACACCAACATCAACCTCGGCGCCAACCGGCCCAAGGAAATTAACGGCAACGCCTACACCACCGGCCCCATCCGCGCCGCCTTCATCACCCTCGCCCCGAGCAAAGCCTTCAACATCTCGGTCGGGCAGGTCAACTCGGTCGAAGGCTACGAATCGGCCTTCGCCTGGAACAACCCGGTCGCCCTGCGCACCGTCATCGCCGCCGTCCAGAACAGCGAAAGCCGCGGCATCTCCGCCGTCTACAACCACGGCAAGTTCAGCGGCACCATCGTCTTCGGCGACGGCTACGACACCGGCGTGTTCAACTACCTCCAATTCCTCCTCACCGAGACTTTCGACGCCAGCAACAGCCTGAACCTCTACGGCGGCGTCGCCCTCGGCGTCACCGGCCCCAACGCCTTTGCCTACGGCAGCGGCGGTGAAAGCGCGGGCGGCGCCAACGGCGTCGGCGGTCAGGGCCAGTTGGCCGCCGTCAATTCCAACCTGATCGGCGCATGGTACACATGGAGCCACGGCGGTCTCTCGCTCACCCCGGAAGCCCAATACCAATACGCCAAACCCCTCCACCGCTACGAATTCGCCACCTCCGGCGGCGTGTCGGACGATATTCCCAAAACCACCAGCAACTTCGCAACCGCCGTCTTCGCCGACTACCAATTCGCCAAATCCCCCTATTCGCTCGGCGCCTGGGTCGAATACGCCACCAGCAAAGGCTCCGCCGCACAGGATGCCTGGTTCGTCGCCCCCAACGCCCAGCTCGTCGGCCTCGCCGTCGCCCCCACCTGGCAGCACCGCAACCTCTACGCCCGGCTCAACATGGGCTACGTCCACCTGCTCGACCAGGGCACCCCCGCCGCCGGCTTCGGCAATGCCGGGCAAGGCACCAGCCAGGTCGTCGCCACCATGGAATTCGGGCTGGTCTTCTAACCCGCAGCGCGGGGGGATCGGTATCCCAAAACCCTATCCCCCCGCCGCCCGCAAAAACCCGGCCACATCCCCGCTCAACATCAGCGGCACGAACCGCTCGATCCGCTCATCCGGCCAATCCCACCACGCCAGCGCCTGCAACCGCGCAATCGTCTCCGGCTCGAACCGATACCGCACCAGCCGCGCCGGATTCCCCGCCACGATCCCATAAGCCGGCACATCCCGCGTCACCACCGCCCGCGCCCCGATCACCGCCCCATTGCCGATCGTCACGCCGGACATGATCACAACATCCATCCCCACCCACACATCATGCCCGATCACCACATCCCCCTTCGATCGCGGATGCCCCGCAATCCCCCAGTGCGAACGCAAACGCACATTGAACGGATACGTCGTCACCCAATCGGCCCGATGCTCGCCCCCCAGCAATATCTGCACCCCCTCCGCAATCGAACAGAACTGCCCGACCACCAACACACCCCCCTCATCCTCGAACTGAACCGAAGGATTGCCATAACTCCCCCGCCCGATCGCATAACGCGGCAAC
>JAQTXO010000308.1 GCA_028688765.1 Acidiphilium sp.
CCAGCCGCACCCGATATCGAGCACGGTGAGGTCGGGCCGGTCGAGCATCAGCTTGGCCGCGATATGGCGCTTCTTGGCAATCTGCGCCTCATCGATGGTCTCATCCCCGCGCGGAAAATAGCCGCAGGAATACTGCCGGTCGCGATCCAGAAACAGTGAATAGAGCCGCCCGTTCAGATCGTAATGATGCGCCACGTTGCGCCGGGCCTTGCGGGCATCGTTGATCTGAACCAGCGGACGCGCCACACGGTTGAACACCGCCTGCGCACGCAACAGCGGCACGTCCCGTTCGGCCCGTTCCACGCTCGCCATCAACACATGGAGAACATCGTAGATCGAACAATCGACCGGGGTGATCGTCCCATCCATATACCCTTCGCCGAGCGCCATCCCGGGTCCGAACGCAAGGCGGCGTACCGTCGCATCGTCATGGATCGCAATGGTGGCGGTGGGACCCGGCTCACCCGCGAAATGGCTCGCCGTTCCGTCCGGCCAGATGACATCGAGTTCGCCATAAACGATCAACCGGGCCAACAGCTTGTTCAACATCCCGCGCATCGCCCACCTCATCACGAAAGCTTAACCTTATGATGATTTAGGTATATCGCAGGGTCGAAAAAAGGGGCCGGAAAGGGTACGAGTGCTGCCCGATTTACATATCAGCCACCGAAACGAACCCGCCCGAAACGCACCGCACCGGAGACAAAAAAACGCCGGGGACTGACCCCGGCGCTGTCTTTCTCGTCCTGAACCCGCCCGGGTTCAGGCGGTTTCGCTGGACTCGTCGTCCTCGAAGGTCGCTTCCATCTCGTACTCGTCCTCATCGCGCGTGAGCGCCTCACCGCGGGCCTGCTTGTCGGCCTCCTCGGTGCTGCGCGCGACATTGACGGTCACGTCCATGATCACTTCCGGGTGAAGAGCCACCCGCACCGTCGCCAGCCCGAGCGTCTTGATCGGGTGGTCGAGCAGCACCTGGTTCCGATCGATGGTCAGACCACCGGCCACGCAGCCATCCGCGATGTCCCGCGCGGTGACCGACCCATAGAGCGACCCCGCATCGCTGGCCTGACGGATCAGAACCACCGACAGACCATGCACCCGCTCGGCCAGACGCTCGGCCTCGCCCCGGCGCTTGATGTTCTGCGCCTCCAACTGCACCCGCTCACGCTCGAAGCGTTCGCGGTTGTTCTTGGTCGCACGAACCGCCTTGGCCTGCGGGAGCAGGAAATTGCGGGCATAACCGGGTTTGACTTTGACCACTTCGCCCATCTGGCCGAGTTTCTCGACGCGCTGGAGCAGGATCAGTTCGACTTGTGCCATGTTGCGTGCTCCTCAATCGACCACGTAGGGCAGCAGGGCGAGGAACCGGGCGCGCTTGATGGCGCGCGCGAGTTCGCGCTGCTTCTTGGCGGAAACCGCCGTGATCCGGCTCGGCACGATCTTGCCGCGCTCGGACAGGAAACGCGACAGCAGCCGCACGTCCTTGTAATCGATCTTCGGTGCCCCCGCGCCCGAAAACGGGCAGGCCTTGCGGCGGCGATAGAACGGGCGGCGGGCGCCAACGGCGGCGCGACGGGCGCCGGGGTTGACTTCGGTATCGTCAGTCGTGCTCGACATAGCTCAATCCTCCTCGACCAGATCGTCATCGCGATCGGTGCGGAACTCGTCACGGGCGCGGAATTCCTCACGGTCCTCAGGACCACGGCGGCGGCCACTATCGAACCGCCCGGCGGGCTTCGGCCCGCGGAACCCACGTTCACGTTCACGGTCATCGCCGCGACGCGCCAGCGGGGCCGACGGCGCTTCCTCGATTTCCTCGACCCGCAGGGTCATGAACCGCAGAACGTCCTCGTTCAACCCGAGCAGACGCTCCATCTCGTTGACCGAAGCCGATTCAGCCTCCAGCCCGAGCAGAACGTAATGCCCCTTGCGATTCTTCTTGATCCGGTAAGCGAGGTTGCGCAGCCCCCAATATTCCCGCTTCCTGACCGCACCGCCCTCGCCTTCGAGCTGGGTGGTGATGTCATCCGCGATCACATCGACCTGCTGCTGCGTGATTTCACTGCGCGCAATCAGCACGCATTCATATAACGGCATGATACCCCCTATGGGTTGCTTCAGCCCCGGCGCGACCATCACCGATGAACGCACCAATTTCCCCCATGGAAACGGGCATAGCCGCGCACGATGCCACGTGCCCGGCAGGGAGCGCGCCGTCTCGCACACCTTCCCCCCCAATGCAAGGCCAACACTCGCAAGGCCAACATCCCGCTTGCCCTGTCCCGCAACACCCTTATGCTACTGACGCAGAGGTTGCAGGAGCATCGCATGGATCAGTCGGCCGGCCCCATCGTCACGAACCGCGACATCGAAGGTGCCGAACGCACCCTGGGTGTCAGCTTCACCCCGGCCGAACGCACCCTCCTCGCCCCCGCGATCGCCAACCAGATCGCCCACGCCGCCGCACGCCGCGCCATGCCCATCCCGCTCTCCGACATCCCGCCCGCCACCATCTTCGATCCCCGCCTCCCCGGCACCACCATGCCCGCGACCGCTGCCCTCCATCTCCCCCGAACCGAAATCCCCTGCCCCACCGACGACACCGAAATCGCCTTCGCCCCGGTCACCGCGCAAATCCACTGGCTCCGCACCGGCGCCCTCACCGCCACCCGCCTGACCCGGATCTACCTCGACCGTATCGCCCGCCAGAACCCCGCTCTCCTCTGCTACGCCCGCCTCAACCCCGCCGCCCTCGATCACGCCGCCCACCTCGATGCCCGCGCCGCCACCGGCGACTGGGCCGGCCCGCTCCACGGCATCCCCTACGCCTGCAAGGACATCATCGACACGGCAGGCATCATCACCGATTGGGGTGCCGAACCCTATCAGGGCCGCACCCCCGAGGCCGATGCGCTCGTGGTCCAGCGCCTCCACGCCGCCGGCGCGATCCTGCTCGGCAAATCCACCGTCGGCGCCCTCGCCTATGGCGACCTCTGGCACGGTGGCCGCACCCGCAACCCCTGGAATCCCGAGGAAGGCTCGTCCGGCTCCTCCGCCGGTTCCGCCGCCGCCACTGCCGCCGGCCTCTGCAGCTTCGCCCTCGGCACCGAAACCTACGGCTCGATCGTCTCGCCCACCACCCGCTGCGGCACCACCGGCCTGCGCCCCACCTTCGGCCGCATCGCCGCACCGGCACCATGCCGCTCTGCCCCAGCCTCGATAAAATCGGCCCGATCGCCCGCACCACCGCCGATTGCGCCCTCATCCTCGCCACCATCAACGGCGCCGACCCCTCCGACCCCTCCAGCATCGCCTCCCCCTTCGGCGGCGACCTCCGCACCCTCCCCGCCAACCTCCGCCTCGGCTTTTTCCCCGACGACATCGCAGCCGACGACACGATCACCCCGGAACTCCTCGACCATTGCCGCGCCCTCGGCCTCACCCCCACCGCCTGCCACCGCCCCGACCTGCCCTATGACAGCCTGATCTCGATCCTGATGGCCGAAGCCGCCGCCACCTTCGAGCCCCTCACCCTCAGCGACCGCGACGACCTCCTCACCTGGCAGGACGAAAACGCCTGGCCCAACCAGTTCCGCGCCGCCCGCCTGCTCTCCGCGGTCGACCACATCCAGCTCGACCGCCTCCGCCGCCGCACCATGCAGGTCATGAACGACATCTTCACCGATATCGACATCCTGATCGGCCCCAGCCTCGCCGGCCCGATGCTTGGCATCACCAACTTCACCGGCCACCCCTGCCTCTGCCTGCCCGCCGGCTTCATCCACTCCCCCAGCCGGATCGCCGACACCCTCGCGGGCACGAAAACTTCCACTACCACCACAACCCACCGCGTCCCCCACTCGATCAGCCTCTGGGGCCGCCTGTTCGACGAAACCCCGCTCCTCGCCCTCGGCCACGCCCTCGAAACCCGCCTCGCCCTCGATCTGAGGCCGCCCGGGTGCTGATGTCAGGACAGTCAAGCGAGCGCTTCTTTTTTGAAAAAAAGAAGCAAAAAACTTTCGTCACCTTGGTCCATAGCCCCTTTCAACAGCACAGCCCCAATTACAAAAGTTTTTTTGCTTCTTTTTTTACAAAAAAAGAAGATCCTTCCTTCTCCCACCCCAACCCCACCCCCCCCATGACAACCCCCCCCCCCCGTTTCATAATTTGGACAATCCGATGAACCATGACGACAAACCGCAGGGAACGTAACGACTGACATGGGCGACACGGCTTCACGTCCCGGCGATCTATCCGCCCCGCTCGCCCGTGAGGTCGCGATCATCCTCGAAAGCGGCCTGTTCGATCCCGGCTATTACGCCGCCCAGAAGCCCGATCTCCCGCCCGATGCCGACCCCACCATCCATTTCTGCGTCATCGGCTGGCGTGATGGCCGCAAGCCCAACCCCTATTTCGACCCCGCCTTCTACCGCGACCGCAACCCCGACATCGCCGCCGCCGACACCAACCCCCTGGTCCATTACATCGAATTCGGCGAC
>JAQTXO010000309.1 GCA_028688765.1 Acidiphilium sp.
CCTTCAACCCCCACAAACCCCCGGTCCCCGCCTGGCCCAAACCCGACCCCGAAACCCGCAACAAAATCCCCTCCCTGCCGATTTGGGACATCGCGGTCCAGACCGAAGGCAAAGCCCGCCTGCGCATGGCCGCCTACGCCCGCCAGCTCATGGCGATCGACCCCGATATGGCCAAAACCATCGAACTGAACGGCTGGGAGGAAAACCGCCACAAGGAGGTGCTCTCCCGCCTCGTCGAAGTCTATGAAATCCCCCTCGACCCCGAACCCCCCTATGTCGAACCGCGCGACGCCGAATGGGCCTACATGGTCACCGGCTATTCCGAGTGCATCGACAGTTTCTTCGCCTTCGGCCTGTTCGAACTCGCCAAACGCTCCGGCTTCTTCCCCGCCGAACTGGTCGAGACCTTCGAACCCGTCATTCAGGAGGAATGCCGCCACATCCTGCTGTTCGCCAACTGGGTCGCATGGCACCGCGCCAACCTCCCGCTGCACAAACGCGCCTGGTTCGAACTGCGTGTCGCCGCGGTCTATGCCTTCCTCGGCTGGGAGCGCATCGGCATCGCCCGCGGCATCGACGATGGCAAAGGCAAGCCGCAGGACAACAACTTCACCGTCAACGGCTCGAAATCGGTCAGCAACGAAGACATCAAGGTCCTCGACCTGATGCGGATCTGCCTTGAGGAAAACGACCGCCGCTTCTCCGGCTACGACCGCCGCCTCCTCCGCCCGACCACCTTCCCCAACCTCGTCCGCCTCGCGCTCAAACTGGTCCCCGCGAGCAGGAAGACCAAATCCGCCGCCCAGCCCGCGTGACGGATAATTCCCGGCAGATCGCCTACTGGAACGAGGTCGCGGGCCCGAAATGGGTCCGCGTCCAGGCCTCGATGGAATCCCGCCTCTCCGGCATCGAGGACATGCTGCTCGCCCGCGCCCAGCCGCGCCCCGGCGAGCGCATCCTCGAAATCGGCTGCGGCACCGGCACCACCACCGCCCGTCTGGCCGATGCGGTCGGCCCCACCGGCCATATCGTCGCGGTCGATGTCTCCAAACCGATGCTCAACATCGCGCGCATCCGACTGGCCGGCCACCCCAACGCCACTCTCACCGAGGCCGACGCCGCAACCGCAGCCTTCCCCCGCAATTTCGACCTGCTCACCTCGCGCTTCGGCATCATGTTCTTCGAAGATCCCGTCGCCGCCTTCACCAATCTGCGCCGCGCCCTCAAACCGGGAGCGCGGCTGGTCTGCGTCGCCTGGGCCCCGATCGCGGACAACCCGCACTGGTCGGTGCCGCTCGGCCTCGCGATCGACCGGCTCGGTCCGCCCAAACCCCGCCGCCCCCACGCGCCCGGCCCGCTCGGCTTCGACGACCCCGCCTTCGTTACCGAAACCCTGACCCGCGCCGGCTTCACCCACGCCAAGGTGCGCGCCGAACCCGTCACCCTGTTGGGCCGCTCCCTCGACGAGGAAGCCGAGGTCGCCGCCACAATGGGCCCCGCCGGTGCCCTGCTCGACGAAAAAGACGCCGATGCCACCACCCGCGCCGAACTGCTCGCCTCATTCCGGGACGCCTTGCCCGGCTACGCCGATAAATCCGCCCGGATGCGCGCCACAATACATCTGATCACCGCCCACTGTTCCTGATCAACTCAGGCGGGCACCTTCAGGTTGCTTTTTATTTGAAAAGTCCAATGGGCAGCAAGGTATTTAGTGTAAAAAATAGCTGTTACCAATCGTTATCATATGCGAGATTTATAATTTAAATCAAGGCAGTAGCTTCAAACGGTCGGGCGCGCCGACCTGGTCTGCTCACGAAACAACCGCTCCTTGTAAAAAAATTAGATCACTAATTATTTGGTCGATGACCGGATCAGAAGTTGTTTAAATTACTGATTGACAACTTTGACGTGTTTTTCGTATTGTTGACTCAACAAACATGAATTTAAAGTTGCAAATCAGGAGGTCGTCGAATGACGAGTGTGATCAATACCACCGTGACCAATACCGTCACGCTCGGCACCGGAACCTATACCGGAGCGATCTCGATCACCGGCAGTGGAGCGATCGATGTCACGGCCGTCGGTGCCGTCGCTCTCTATGATCCGTCCAGTCAAACCGCCGTCTCCATTATCAACAACGGCTCGATCCTCGCCGGTACCGGGGGCACAGGCAGTGCGGGTCTGCTCGGGCTCGGCGGCGCGCCGGGTGGTACCGGCGGGGATGGGGTCGATCTGAAAGGCGCGGGCGCAACCATCACCAGTACCGGCGCAATCGCCGGCGGCGCGGGCGGGTCCGGCGCGAGCGAAGTCGTCAGCGTGCTCAACCTGCTCGGTGCCACTGCGGGCGGTACCGGCGGCATCGGCCTCTTCGGTCAGGCGGCGGCTGCGGATGTGACCAATAGCGGAACCCTCGCAGGCGGAGCCGGTGGCGAGGGCGGTGCCAACGCCGTGTCGCTGCTGGGTAACGATGCACCGGGTGCCGGCGGCAATGGCGGCGCGGCCCTCGTGATCAATGCCACCGCCGACCGCTTCGGCAACACCGGCATCGTGCTCGGCGGCACCGGGGGCATCGGCGGAACCAACCTGATCTCGGCGCTCGGCGCGGCGGGCACCGGCGGGAACGGCGGCACCGGCGCGATCGTCTCCGGCGGCGGCTATCTCGACAATGCGGCCAGCATCGCGGGCGGCACCGGCGGGGCCGGCGGCTATAACGACATTCTCGGTGTTCTGAGCCGCACCGGCATCGGCGGCGTCGGCGGCACCGGCGTCTATCTCGATGGCGGAACCCTGCTGAACGCGGGCACAATCGGCGGCGGCGCGGGTGGCATCGGTGCGACGAACGGCGCAACCGGCGATGCCATCGTGTTCGGCAGCATCGCCGCCACCCTGATCGCCGACGCCGGCGCGGTGTTCACCGGCACCGTCGCGGCAAACAGCACGGTGGCGGACGTGCTCGATCTCGCAGGCACATCGGCTGTCGCCCTCGCCGGCCTCGGCACCAGCTTCACCGGCTTCAACGACATCACCTTCGCAACCGGCGCGTCACGCACCCTCAGTGGCGACGCAGCGGGCCTCGCCGCCGGGCAGACCATCGCCGGCTTCAGCGCCACCGATGTGCTTGACCTCACCGGCTTCGGCGCGACCAGCGCCAGCTTCGTCACCGGCACCGGCCTCGTGCTGAGCAACGGCGTCACCACCGAAACCCTCGATCTGCTCGGAACCTTCACCACCGCCGATTTCACGGTCTCATCCGCCGGCAACACCACCGAAATCGCGCTCTCCGCCGCCCCCTGCTATCTCGCAGGCACCATGATCGAGACCAAAATCGGCGCGGTCAGGGTCGAATGTCTCGAAATCGGCGACCTCGTCCGGACCCTGAACGGCAGTTTCAAGCCGATCAAATGGATCGGCCGGCGCAACTACAGCCGTGTCGCCGCCCGCGCCAACCCCCGCACCCGGCCGATCCGGTTTCGCGCCGGCGCCCTGGCCGATGGAATTCCCCGCCGCGACCTCCTGGTGTCCGCCGATCATGCGCTCTATCTCTCCGGCGTGCTGATCCCGGCAGCTTCACTGGTCAACGGCGTCAGTGTGCTGATCGCCGATGATATCGACCCGGTGAACTACGTTCATATCGAGCTCGAAACCCACGAGGTGATCTTCGCCGAAGGTGCGGCAGCCGAGAGCTTCGTCGATTGCGACAGCCGCATGCTGTTCCAGAACGTCGATACCTTCCGGACCCTCTACCCACAGGATTCCCGCCCGTCCTGGGCCTTCTGCGCCCCGCGCCACGAGGGCGGATTGCAGGTCGAGCACATCCGCCGCGCCATCGCCGTCCGTGCCGGGATCGAGCAGGCCCCGGTCCCCGGCCCGCTGATCGGCTTCGTCGATCAGGCGCTCCGCAACCGCATCACCGGCTGGGCGATCGATCAGGCGAACCCGGCCGAACCGGTCGAGCTCGAACTGCTCGACGGCGAAGCCTTGATCATGCGCTTCCTCGCCCAATCGTTCCGTCAGGACATCGTCGATGCGGGACTGGGCGATGGCTGCGCCGGATTCGACCTCGCCCTGCCGATCGCCCTCGCCCCGGACCAGCCGCACGAATTGCGAATCCGCCGGGTGAGCGATCACCAGGAACTGACCGGCTCGCCCGTCCTCGTCCCCCCGCTATCGACCTTCGGCGACGCGCGGGACGCCCTCTCGCGCATCACCGAAATCGGCCTCGCGGCAGCCGCGACGGTGACCGAGTTCGATGCCATGCTCAACGATCTGACCCAGGCCATGCAATCGGTGCGCGGCCGCCGGATGCGGGCCGCCGCATCCCCCGTCAGCCGGAATGCCAGCCCCCGGCACGGATCGCGTCGCGCCCTGGTGATCGACGACACCTTGCCCGATGCCCGGCGTGACGCCGGATCGAATGCGATCCTCTCCCATATGGCATCGCTGCGCCGCCTCGGCTTTCAGGTCGAGTTCGTGCCCGCGACACCCGCCATCGACC
>JAQTXO010000008.1 GCA_028688765.1 Acidiphilium sp.
GATCTGCAGCGACAAATGATCGAACACCAAACCGGACTCATCGGTCCAGCGGAACGAGACATCATCGAAAGTGAGGCTGGCCGTCCCGGGCAGTTCGACCGGGGTGAAAGGATCAGCCACGCGGGGCGGGGTTTGTGCCGCCGCCAGAACGCGGGTCGCCGCCGCTGCCGCGCGCCCCGCCACCACCCCGGCGCGCGGCATCCCCCCGATCGTCTCGAACGCCGCGATCACCACGAAGGCCGCGATCACGATCGCCACCGGATGCGCGCCATGGATCAGCAGCACCGCGAGCAGGGCGGCCTGAGTCAGCAGGAACGCCCAGGCCTGCATGACGCCAGTATGCTCGGATAAACTGCGCGCCGCCGCGAACAGGCGCGATTCCTGGGATTGGACATGGGCAAGGGTTCGCCCTTCGGCTTCGAATACCTTGATCTCGCGCAACCCGACCAACGCATCGAGCGTCGCGGTCCGTAACGCGCCGCCGGCTTCGGCTTCGGCTTCAGCCGCCGCGCGCGCACTTCCCATCGCCCGCACCGGCAGGATGAACGCAGCGACAAGAAACAGCGCCAGCACCACGACCGCCGCGATCGGGCTCTCCCAGCCCACCGCCAGCAGCAGGATCGGGATCAGGATCAGCGCGCTGAGCGCAGGGATCAGAATCCGCAGAAGAATCCCGTCCAACGCTTCGATGTCATTGACCAGCCGGGCCAGCACGTCCCCGGCGCGGCGATAGCCGAGGCCGCCGCCCGCACCGTGGGCAAGGCCGCGGAAAAACCAGATTCGCAAGCTAGCGAGCGCGCGGAACGTGCCGTCATGAGTGATCAGCCGTTCGAGATACCGCAATATGACGCGGGCAATACCGAGCACGGCGAGAAACCCCGGCACAACGAGGGCTATGCCGATCGCATCCGCCCCGATGAGGTCACCCGCATCGGCCATCAGCGCGATCCCGGCCAGCAGCGAGGCGAGGGCGGTGATCAGCCCCGCAATCAAAACGATCCGCTGGTCGCGCCAGAGTGCAATGATCCGAAGGATCGGCGCGGCCCCGATGGCGCTCATGCGACCCCTTGCAGGGTCGGGCTGCGCACGCCGCCGAGGTCGAGTTTGCGCCCTTTGAATTCATGCGCGAACGCGGCGTGGCTCGCCAGAATCACGGTGCGCCCGATCGCGAGGCGCTTGAGGCTGTCGAGCACATCGTGTTCGGTGGCGGGGTCGAGTTGAGCGGTCGGTTCATCCAGCAAAAGAAGCCTCGCGTCCTTGAGAAAGGCGCGGGCGATCGCGATGCGCTGCGCCTGGCCGCCCGAAAGCCCGTAGCCGCCATCGCCGATCGGTGTGGCGAGGCCCTGCGGCAACTGCGCGGCGAAATCGGCGACCCGGGCGAGCCGCACCGCCTCCTGCAGCTCCGCCTCGCTCGCTTCGGGGCGGCCGAGCCGGATGTTGTCCTCGATCGTGCCGGCAAACAAAAAAGGCCTCTGGCTGATGATCGCGGTCATCCGGGCCAGGGCGGCGGGCACCAGGGTTTCGATCGGCGCGCCGTTGATGGTAATCCGCCCCGATTGCGGCCGCGCGAAGCCGAGCAACAGCTCGATGATGGTGGATTTGCCCGCCCCCGAAGGCCCGACCAGCATCATGGTTTCGTTGGCGGGCAGGCGAAAGCTCAGCTTGTCCAGCACCGGGCCACGCGCCTCATCCCACCCGAAAGTGACGTCCTCGAACGCAATCGCCACGCCCTGCGCCGGCACCGTGCGGATCGCCGGCGGCGTCACCGGGGCCGGTTCCGGCTGCGGCAGGCCGACGATGTCCTCCGCAGCTGTCTGCGCGGTCATCCGGTCCTGATAAACCGCCGAGAACGCCCGGATCGGGGCAAAGAATTCGGGCACCAGCAGAATGCAGAACAACGCAACCGGCGCGATCGCGACATCGCCACCGAGCAGCGGTGCGGCAAAGCGGATCGCGATGCCGACCAGTGCCGCAGCCGCCAGCAGGTCGAGCATCGTGGCATTCAGGAACGCGACGCGCAGGATGCGCATGGTGCGCCGCCGCAAATCGTCGGCGGCGGTGCCGAGGGCAGCAGCTTCCGCCTCCGCCCGTCCGGCGAGCACGATGGTGGCGATCCCCCGAATCCGATCGAGAAACCGCGTCTGCAACCGCGTCATCGCAGTGAACTGGCTGCGCGCGGCAATGCCCGTGCCGATCCCGGTGATCGCCATCGAAACCGGCACCAGCATGCCGGTGGCCAGCAGGATCAGCCCGCTGCGCCAGTCCACGATCAGGGCAGCGATAATAATCAACCCCGGGCCGAACCCGGCAACGCTCGCCGCGGGAATCCACCGCCCATGCAGACCGTCCAGTGCCTCGATCCGGTCGATGATCACGCCCGCGAGTTCGGCGGAGTGCCGGCCGCGCAACCGCCCCGGCCCCAGGGTCATCACATTGCTGAGCGTCTCACTGCGCAGGCGGCGCCGCGCCGCGATGCCCAGCCGGCTCGCCTCGCGTTCCTGCAGATTGATCAACCCGGCCCGGAGCAGCGCGGCCACAGCAAAGCCGATGGCGGGAAGCGCGATACCCATGGTACAAGGATGCAAAGCGCCCGCGAGCAGGCGTGCGGCACACGCGATCTGCACGATCGCGAGGATCACCCCACCTGCGCCGAGCGCGATGGCGTAGGCCGCGCGACGGCGACCGTCCCTGATCTCACGTCTGATCCATGTTTTCGTGGACGATGCGGTTCGGCTCATGCAGATATGCATATAAGGAAATCGGACAAATCCAAAACCCGATACAATTTGTCCCGAAAACAAAACTTCGCGTGTTATCGCGATACGGCAACAATTCTCGATCAATCCATGATCCAAACATGAACATTACGTGAATTTAACCGAATCGTGAAGTTGCGGACAGAACAAACAACGAAATACCGGTGGCGTTCGACTAACCGGTTGCGCGCGCGATAGACGCCGCGCGCCATTTCGCTCAAAAGGCGCGCGGGTACCGCACGGTGCCGATGATTATCGAAACCTTGCGGGAGGTCATCCATGCAGATTGCCCGAACTCATGCGCACCTCATCGAGGCGCGTGCCGCGCTGACGGCCCGAATGCAGGGCGGTGTCGCGCTGGTGCCGACCATGGGGGCGCTGCACGAGGGGCATATTTCTCTGGTCCGCGCCGCGCGCGCGGCGGGATTTCAGGTCATCGCCTCGATTTTCGTCAACCCGACCCAGTTCGGTCCGGGCGAGGATTTCGCCTGCTATCCGCGTGACGAGAGCGCCGATTGCGCCATGCTCGCGGCGGCGGGATGCGGCGCGGTGTGGCTGCCGGACGTCGCCACCATGTACCCGCCGGATGCAGCCACCGCGATCGAGGTCGCAGGCCCGGCCCTTTTATGGGAAGGGGCATTGCGGCCCGGCCATTTTCGCGGCGTCGCCACGGTGGTTGCCACATTGTTCGGCCAGGTGCGGCCCGATTCGGCATGGTTCGGCGCGAAGGACTGGCAGCAGGTGCAGGTGATCCGCCGCATGGTGCGGGACCTGCTTCTACCGGTCGCCATCGAGATCGCACCGACCTGGCGGGACGTCGATGGCCTGGCGATGTCCTCGCGCAACCGCTACCTTTCGGTCGAAGACCGCGCCCGCGCGCCAACGCTGTTCCGCACGCTGGAAGCGGTCAAAGCGCGGCTCCACCAGGGCGACCCGCTTGGGCCCACGCTGGCGGCAGGCCGTGCCGATCTCGACATGGCCGGGTTGGCGGTGGATTACCTCGCGCTGGTCGATGAAAAAACATTGCAGCCGCTCGATCGGATCGCACCGGAGGCCCGCTTGATCGCGGCGGCGCGGCTGGGCAGCACCCGTCTGCTGGATAATCTCGCGCTGTGAGCACCTGTCCGCTGGCGTGGGAGAATTCGCACGCCCGGTAACGAAATTTTTACTTCCGTCAGGCATTGTGACCGTTACCACTTGATCGGGCAGGACCGATCGGGGGCCAACGGAGCGAATTGCGTGAGCGTAATCGAAACCAGCATCAACGGATCGCCTTCGAGCGAGCCGCCCGTAAGCGGGGTCAGCGATCCGAGTGCCGTTGTGGCCGAGCGGCGAAGCCGGGCTTCGCTAAGGCGATTGGCCGCCGGTGAGCAACGTAAACGAGCCGTCCGTCTGACCGAAGCGTTACAGAATGACGGTTTCTGCTTGCGCTACATACCCCGCCAAAGACTTATCGGTGCGCCGCGTTTGGCGGCGGATCAAATCGAAGGGGCCGAATTATGGGTCGGATTACCCAATCGGCGGCGCGGCGTGGTCTCGGTCGCTCCCCTGCTGCGCGATCTCGAACGGCCGGGTCTACGGGAAGACATGCTGCGATTCAGTCTCGACGCGGCGGCGGCGGAAGTCGCCATCTGGCCCGCGAACTGGCGCCTGTCGGTTCCGGTGCCCACTCGCACGCTGGCAGATGGCGCGGTCGCGGACATACTGATGGCGGCCCCGGCCAAAGCAGGTATCCCCGATGGCCGGATCGATCTGCAGATCGACGAATCCGATCTCGTTGAAGGCGGTGTTCTGCTGCACCACGCGATGGGGGCGCTGCGGACCAGGGGGGTCGGAGTGGTGCTCGACGGTTTCGGCGCGACCTTCGGCAGCCTGGCCCTGCTGCCGCGACTGCCGCTGACCAGCCTCAAGCTCGATCGGCGATTGGCGCATTCCGGCGGTTCGGACGCCGATTCGGACGAGAGCGTCCTGATCCGCGCCGCGGTCGAAATAGCGCATCGCCTCGGAATCACCGTCACGATCGACGGGATCGAGACGGAAGCGGAACTCGAACGGTTCCGGCAACTCGGGGTGGATTTCGTCCAGGGCCCCTGGATCGGTCCGGCAATGGCTGCCGAAGCGATCCGGGTGCGCGGGAGAAGCGCCCAGTAGAAAAAGGGCGCCCGAGTGGGGCTTGCTGACCGAGGCAATCCGGATCAGAGGCTTGAGCCATGACAGAGCCGGTTGAAGACGTGCCCGAAGCGAATGCAATGCAGGCGGAGAGCATCTCCACCGCCGATATCGCAGTCAAGACCGCCATTCTCGATCTCCTGCGTGCCCGGGGCGAAACCAGATCGATCTGCCCGACCGAGGCGGCGCGATCTCTGGCCGGAGCGGCGACCGACGATCTCGCGTGGCGGCGATATCTCCCGGTAGTACGCCGCGTCGCACTGGCTCTTGCGCGATCCGGCACGATCGACATTTTGCGCAAAGGCAAGGTGATCGCACCGGAACAGGCGCACGGCGTGATCAGGTTGCGGCTCAAACCCGGTCAGGAGGAAACGTCATGAGCGTCGGCGTGCTGCCGTTATTGCTGAGTCTGGTATTTCCCGCTTGCGGCAAGCCGGGTGCGCAGGGGGTGACACCGCCGGGCGTGGTCGATTTCGATCATCTGGTCCTGCCGAAAACCCCGAACAAGGCGCTCGCCGCGCCCGCCGGATTTTCTCCACCCCCGACCGTAATCACACCGCATTACCGGGTTTCGCAGGGCAAGCTGTTCGGCATCGTGGGTGAGGTCGCCGCATCCGAACCGCGCACCTACAAGCTCGACGCCTATCCCGCCCAGTTCCAGGCCGCGTTCGTCGCACGGTCGAAAGCCGCCAATTTCCCGGATATCATCGAGGTCGCGGTGCGCCCGGCACCCTCAGGCGGCAGCGAGTTGATCCTGTATTCCCACTCCATCTACGGCCAGTCCGATTTCGGGGTGAACGCGGCCCGGGTGAAAGCCTGGCTCGGCGCAATCGAGGCCCGCGTGGTCGAGGACCAGAGCGCCGCGCAATGAAGTTTCTCCGTGCAATCGGGGCCGCGATGCGCGATGCCTTCCGCCTCGCCAAGCCGTATTTCAAATCCGAGGAAAAATGGGTCGCCTGGGGCCTGCTCTCGACCATCATCGCGCTCAACCTCATCGCGGTCTATCTCAACGTCGTCTACTCCTACTGGTACAAGATTTTTTACAACGCGTTGCAGACCAAGGACGAGCCGGCATTCTGGACGATGTTGCTGACCTATAAGTCGGTCAAGGGCTATCCCTGGTTCGTCCCCGGGTTTCTTGGCATCGCCGTGTTCAACATCGTGGTCGGCGTCTATTCCTTCTACCTCCAGCAGATGCTCGAAATCCGCTGGCGCCGTTGGATCACCGACCGTTTCACCGCCGAGTGGCTTACCGGACGGGCACATTACCAGATCAGCCTGATGGCCACCGCCGGCAGCGTGCTCGACAACCCGGATCAGCGGATCGCCGACGATCTGCGCAGCTTCGTCTCGAACAATCTGTCGCTCGGGATCAGTTTCATCGCCAACATCGTCAATCTGTTCAGCTTCATCTTCGTGCTGTGGTTCCTGGTCCCACCGCTGCATCTTTTCGGTGTGGTCATCCCGGGTTACCTCGTCTGGGTCGCGATCCTGTATTCGGTGATCGGAACCTATCTGACCCATGTGATCGGCTGGCGCCTCATTCCGCTGAGTTTTCAGCAGCAGCAGGTCGACGCCGATTTCCGTTTCAACCTGATCCGCGTCCGCGAAAACAGCGAGCAGATCGCCCTCTACGCCGGTGAACCCGAAGAAACCGTTGCCCTGAAACAGCGGTTTCACGCGATCTATCTTAACTGGTGGCGCATCATGAAGCGCACCAAGGCACTGAATTTTTTCACGATCGGGTTCAGCCAGGTCGCGAGCATCTTTCCGCTGCTGATCGCCGCGCCCGGATATTTCGCGGGAATCTACACGCTGGGACTTCTGTTGCAGATCAACAACATATTCGGCAACGTTCAAGGCTCGTTTTCCTGGTTCGTCGGGGCCTATCCGCAACTGGTCGGCTGGCGCGCGACGGTGCAACGGCTCGATGGGTTCGAACGCGCGGTCGCCACCGCACATGCGCGCGATGCCGCTGAGCTGGCGTCCAACCCCCGGCAGGGATCGGAGCTGGTGGTCGATGACCTTTCGCTCGACCTGCCGGACGGGCGGCACCTGCTCGACGCTCATCATCTCACGATCACACCCGGCACACCGCTGGCAATCACCGGCGCCTCGGGTTCGGGTAAATCGACCCTGTTCCGCGCCCTCGCCGGTATCTGGCCGTTCGGTCGCGGGCGGATCACGCGCCCGGCCGGCCTCACCATGTTTCTGCCGCAGAAACCCTATTTCCCCCTCGGTTCGCTCAAGCGCGCGGTCGCCTACCCGCGTCAGGAATACGACGTGGCTGACGAAAGCGTCCGCGCCGCACTCGCCGATGTCGGGCTCGGCGCGCTCGGGGACCGATTGGAACACGTCGATAACTGGACACTGCGCCTTTCGGGAGGCGAACAGCAGCGCCTCGCTCTGGCGCGCGCGCTGATCGCAAGGCCGGACTGGTTGTTTCTCGACGAAGCCCTCTCCGCACTCGACAGCGCGGCGGCCAGCACCTTGTTCGCGATGCTGAGGGACCGCCTGCCCGGCACCCAGATCGTATCGATTTCGCATCAGGACGATATCATCGGTCTGCATCCGCGCCGGGCGCGGGTCGGCCCGGATCGGGATGGCGCCATGCAGGTGATCGAGGAGACCGGTTGATGAAGGATTTCGCCCTGTTCGGCCATCGCGGCGCGCGCGGTCTGGCGCCGGAAAACACCCTGGCCGGATTTTCCGTGGCCCGGTCATGCGGCGTGACCGGTGTGGAGTTCGATGTCGGCCTCTCTGTCGACGGCGTCGCGATGGTGCATCACGACCCCAGACCCAGCCGTTATTTCGCCCGCAACCCGCGCGGCGCCTATGTGCCCGCGGATGAACCATTGCTCCACGAGCAGACCGCCAGCGACCTCGCAGGCTACGATATCGGCCGGCTGCTGCCCGGCTCCGACTATGCGGCGCGCTATCCCGATCAGATCCCGCACGACGGCGCACGGATTCCCACCCTCGATGCCGCGCTTGCAGCGCTGGACGGGCTCGATCTCCTGATCGAGGTCAAGACCTTCCCCGATCGCCCCGAGGATACCGCATCGCCGCAGGCCATGGCACAAGCCGTCATCGCCGCGCTGCACCGCGCGGATTCGGTGGCACGGGCGGTGCTGTTCGCGTTCGACTGGCGGGTGCTGCGCGAAGCGGCGGCGATGGAACCGGCGCTTCGCCGCTGCTGCCTCACCGAGCCCGATACGCTCGCCGCCGGCGGGCTCTGGCTCGACGGAATGGATCTAGGCGCATTCGACGGTGAGGTGGTGCACGCCGTTGCGGCCACGGGGGCGCACTGCTGGGCCCCGTTTCATGCGACCCTCGATGAGGCTGAGCTCCGTGAGGCTCAGGCGCTCGGCCTCTTTGTGCTGCCGTGGACGGTCAATACGCCCGAGGCGTTTGAGCGGATGCTCCGGCTTGGCGTGGACGGGATGATTTCCGACCGGCCGGATCTGGCCCGAACCGCCATCGAGGCTGCCGGCATGCGCGTTGCCGCGCCAGGGTTCGTGGCAGGTATAGGCCGCCTTGTCCCAGAAATTGGCCCGGCGGGCGGCGTGGAACAGGAATTGCCGTAGCGCCGGTGCCTGCCAACCGGCTTCATCGACCAGAATGTCGATCGGGGCGAATAATTCATGAGCATGAGCGATGTTGTGCGAGGCGAATTCGTCGAAATGTCGCGGTTTGAGCGCGTAGAGCACCCGCATGTCCCGCACCGGCAGGGCGATCGTGGTTTCCGGTTCGCGCTCGAACAGGCCGATGGTCTTCCAGCGTGGCGTGTCGTCCTGCTCGGCGACGCTGCGCTTGAGCCAGACGGCGGGGCACGAGATCAGAAGCGAATGCAGGCTCGGCGTGTAGCGCGAACGTTTGTCGAGCAGATTCTGCAAACTGCCGCAGACCTCGATCGCGAAGATATCGACGAACGGGTCCGCTGCCGTGCCCCCGAACCAGAGCCACAACCCATCGGGAAACGTGCGCATCCGCGCCGCGCCGGGAATCTTGAGTGAGGGAGCGTCGTTTTCCGCGGCGGGACCGGGGCGCGCCTTGAGCCAGACGCCCTTTCCCCGCGCATCGGCCATTTCGAGCCCCGGCGGCGTCTGTGGCCAGGCCCTGATGCGTTCACGCACGAAACCGTCGAGTGTCTGAAAACCCATCATTTTTGATCCATTTCTATTCGAGGCTGGTCGGATATGCTACCTAAGGTAGTATTCTGTAATCCCGCCTGCTTGGCAAGGCGAATCGTCACCCAACGTTGAATTCGTGAACGATCGTTCACGCAAAACCGTTCAACCCGCGGGGTCGCGCGGGCCTATCGCTTGCGTTATGCAATGAGATGATGACCTATCAGACATCATCGGCAGGGATGGAATAGCGGCCAATGGATGCAGTGAATGAGCGGGCCCGGAGTAACCGCACGCCGGCAGGAGCCTCACAGGCTCCCGACAGTGCGGGCGATGCGCCGTCCCGACCACGCAGCCGCCGCCCATTCCTGATTCTGGCCGCGGTCCTGCTGGTCCTGGTCATCGCCGGCGTGGTCTACTGGCTCCACGCACGCCATTTCGCGACCACCGACGATGCCCAGATCGACGGGCCGATCCATCGGATTTCAGCGCGAATTTCCGGCCAGGTCGTCTCCGTCCCGGTGCACCAGAACGAGCACGTCACCAAAGGCCAGATCCTCGTCGTGCTCGATAACCGGACCGAGCAGGTCGCAGTGGACCGGGCCCGGGCGCAGCGCGCACAGGCGGCGGCCGATGTCGGCACCCGCCAGGCCGATCTGATGGAGGCGAACGCCAATGTCGAAGTGGCGCAAGCCGATCTGGTCAAGGCGCAGCAGGACGCCACGCGCTACCAACGGGTGAACCCCCAGGCGATCACCCGCACCAATCTCGACGCCGCAACGTCCGCCCTGCGCGCCGCCCAGGCGCGGGTGGATGCCGCCAAGGCTCAGGTCAGCGCCGCGAAAGCCGGGCTTGTGGCGGCGAAAGCCTCATTGCGGGCCGCGGGCGTCGCGGTCGAGAGCGCGCAGTTGCAACTGGGCTACACCACGATCCGCGCCCCGGCATCCGGCTCGATCGCGGAACGCACGGTGCGAACCGGCAACGTGGTCTCTCCCGGCAGCGGTCTGATGGCGCTGGTCGGCGATCGCTACTGGGTGACCGCGAACTACAAGGAAACCGAACTCGGGCGGATTCATCCCGGCCAGCATGTGCGGGTGTATATCGATGCAGTCCCCGGCATCGGGTTTCATGCCGTCGTCAGCAGCATCCAGCGCGGCACCGGCAGCGTGTTCTCGTTGCTCCCGGCTGAGAACGCCACCGGCAATTACGTGAAAATCGTCCAACGCGTACCGGTCCGGATCACCTTCGATGACAAGCGCCTCTCGAAATATCCGGTTTCGCCGGGCATGTCGGTCGAACCCTATATCCGCATCTCCGGGAAATGAGCCTGCTCTACGCGACCGAACCGCCGCTCCCCCGCTCCGCCGCCGGAATCTACAACCCGTGGCTGATCGTGGCGATGATCGCCCTCGCCCCGTTCATGGAGGTGCTCGACACCACGATCGCCAACGTGGCACTCACCCACATTGCCGGCTCCCTCGCCGTCAGCCCGGAGGAAAGTACCTGGGTGCTGACCTCCTATCTGGTCTCGAACAGCATTATCCTGCCGATCACCGGCTGGCTCGCCGCCGTGCTGGGGCGCAAGCCGTTGTTTCTGGTCTGCATCGCGCTGTTCACCGCGAGTTCGGTGCTCTGCGCCTTCTCCACCTCGCTGACCATGCTGATCGTGGCACGGGTGTTGCAAGGCCTCGGCGGCGGCGGCTTGCAGCCGATCACCCAGTCGATGTTCGCCGATACCTTCCCGATCGAAAAGCGCGCCCAGGTCTTCGCCGTGTATGGTGTGGTGATCATCGTCGCCCCCGCGACCGGGCCGATCCTCGGCGGGTGGCTGACCGATCATCTCTCGTGGCACTGGGTCTTCCTGATCAACCTTCCGGTCGGTCTGGTCGCGTTCACCCTGATCGCGATTTTCGTCGACGAGCCGGTACAATTGGTGCGCGAGCGTGCGGCCCGGCTCGCGGCCAAACTGCAATTCGACTGGTTCGGCCTCTTCCTGGTCGCCGCCGGCTTCGGCGCCCTGCAGATATTCCTCGATAAATACTCGCTCGATGACGGGTTCGGCTCCAGCTTCATCCGCACCCTGTTCGTGGTCTGGACCGTCTCACTCGTCACGCTCGGGGTGTGGGAGTGGGGGCACCCGCAGCCCGTGGTCAATGTGCGGATGTTCAAATACCGTAACTTTTCAGTCTCCTGCATCATCATGTTCGTGATCGGCTTCATCCTGCTCAGCACCACCCAGTTGCTGCCGCAATTGACCCAGACCCTGTTGGGCTATTCCTCGGAAACCTCCGGCTTCGCCCTCGCCCTCGGCGGTCTCGCCACGATCGGACTGATGCCGATCGCAGGCATCGTCACCGGCCGGTTCGTCTCGGCCAAGGTCCTGCTGATCGGCGGCCTGGTCGAGACCGGCATCGCCCTGATCCTGCAATCGCATCTTGCCCCCGATGCGTCGTTCTACACCATCTCGTTCGACCGGGTCCTCCAGGTGATCGCCCTGCCATTCCTTTTCATTCCGATCTCGGCATTGTCCTATGTCGGCGTGCCGCCCGCCCGCAACGGCGATGCTTCGGCGATCATCAATCAGGTCCGGAATATCGGCGGCAGTATCGGCATCTCGTTCGTCACCACCATGCTGGCGTATCGAACCCAGTTTCACCATTCAAGACTGGCCGATGCGATCACACCGTATGTCAGCCTGCACGGCCAGACACTTCCCCAGATTGCTGCCGCCGTGCAACATCAGGCAGCATTCATGAGCTATCTCGATCTGTTCCATATTCTCGGCCTGATGGCGCTGCTGGTCTGGCCGGTCATTCTGCTGCTTGGATCGCCGGTGAAGGCCGGTCGGGGCAAGCCGGCAGCGAAAGGAGTTTCCTATGAGGCTTGAACCCATGCGGCAGCGCTTGCGACGGAGCAGCACTCTGGGCGCAGCACTCCTCACGGCCCTGGCCCTGACCGGCTGCGAGCTTGGCCCGAATTTCCACCAGCCGAAGCCGCATACCGCTGCCTCCTTTCTGGCCAACCGGCCCGCGATCACCGCACCCGACGGTGTGAGCCAGGGCAAGGTCGATCTTGCATGGTGGCGGAGCTTCCAGGACCCCGATCTGACCAGCCTCGAAAATGCCGCGATCCGGCAGAATCTCGATGTGCGGATCGCCACCCAGCGCCTCGCCGAAGCACAGGCCCAGGCGCAGATCGAAGGGGCGACACTCTACCCGAACCTCAATTTCGCCGGCTCCCTCACCCGCGAAGGGCCGAGCAAGAAGGGCGTCTTCACCGCGCTGAGCGGCTCGGGGTCGAACACCAGCACCAGCACGAATGCCGCCTCGACCGCCGGCGGCTCCGCCACCTCGATCGGCGGCGGCGGCATTCCGGGCTCGGCGATCCAGCCGTTCAACCTGTTCCAATACGGGTTCTCCTCGGTGTTCGACTTCGATCTGTGGGGCAAGAACCGCCGTGCGGTCGAGGCCTCGCTCGCCGCAGTGCAGGCCTCGCGCGATGCACGCCGGGCGGTCCTGCTGAACACCGAAGCCGAGGTCGCGCAGACCTATATCAATCTGCGCGCCGAGCAGACCGTGCTGCGGATCACCGAAGACAACCTCAAAAGCGCCGATCATATCGCGGGCCTTACCGGTGAACGGGCGCAGGCAGGGCTCGCCAACGCGCTCGACGTCGCGGATGCCCAGGCCCAGGCCGCCTCGATCCGCTCCAAACTCCCGGCGCTTCATGCCGCGATCGATGCCGACATCAACCAGCTCAGCCTTCTGCTCGGGCGCGGTCCGGAAGCGTTGCGGGCGGAACTGATTACACCGGGTTCGGTTCCGCCGGTCCCCCCGGTCGTGCCGATCGGCCTGCCGTCGCAATTGCTGCAGCGCCGACCGGACATCCGCGAAGCCTCCGCCAAGCTGCATGAAGCGACGGCGGAAATCGGCGTGGCCAAGGCCGATTTCTTCCCCGACATTTCGCTTTCGGGTTCGGTCTCCCTGCAGGCGCTGCAATTCTCGAACCTCAACCAGTTGGCGGCGGTCACCTACGCCATCGGGCCGCAGATCACCCTGCCGATCTTCGAGGGCGGTAAACTGACCGGCCAGTTGCACCTGCGCACCGCCGAGCAGAAGGCGGCGGCGATCGATTACGCCAAAACCGTACTGACCGCCTTCCATCAGGTCGACAACGCATTGACCGCCTACGACCAGGAGCAGAACACCTACGCCGCCCTCCGCACCGAAGTAACCGAAAGCGAACGCGCCCTCGGCCTCGCGCAGGAACGGTATCGCGAAGGTCTGGCCGATTACCTGCAAGTGCTCACCGCGCAGCAGACCGCCCTGACCGCCACTCAGGCGGAGGCGGAAAGTCTGGCGCAGGTTTCGACCGATCTGGTCAAGCTGTATCAGGCGCTCGGCGGTGGCTGGCAACCGATCTATCCGGCGGCGGCGTCCTGACGCCGTTCGCCGCTGACACTGGCGCTGGACGCATCTGAAGGGATACGACTAAAAAACCCGACAGCGGAACGACGTGGCACGACGGGCCACCGCGATCGGTCAGGCCGCCAATTTCAAATTGAGCTGGTGCTGAATATTCGCGACCAGATTGTAGCTTTGTTCGCGCGCCTTCGGATCATGGATCATCGCAGCGACCATCACCTCGTCGGGCCGGAACGTGGTGACGAAAGACTCCAACCGGTGTGCGACGGTCGAGGGCCCACCGACCATCGCATACATCAGCGCATGATCGATCTGGGCCTTTTCCAATGGCGAGCAGATATCGTCGATCCGGGCGGGGAGGGGCAGTTTGCCGGGCCGGCCGCGCCGCAGATTGACGAAAGCCTGTTGCTGCGAGCTGAACAAATGAGCCGCCTCGGCATCGGTCTGCGCGGCGCAAATCGTGATGCAGACCATCGCATGCGGCTTCGCCAACTGAGCGGAGGGGGTGAACCGCGCCCGGTAGATCTGCAATGCCGCTCCCAACAGATCGGGAGCGAAATGGGCGGCAAAAGCGAAGGGCAATCCGAGTGCGGCGGCAAGCTCGGCGCTGTAGGTCGAAGAGCCGAGCAACCAGATCGTCACATTCAACCCGGCACCCGGAACCGCGCGCACTGCCTGATCCGGCGGCGCCGGGCGGAAATAGGATTGAAGTTCGAGCACATCCTCGGCGAAGCGGTTTTCACTGCCGGCCAACTCGCGGCGCAACGCACGGGCGGTGCGCTGATCGGTCCCCGGCGCACGGCCCAGCCCGAGATCGATCCGGCCCGGATGCAACGATTCGAGCGTGCCGAACTGCTCTGCAATGATCAGCGGCGCATGATTGGGCAGCATCACCCCGCCTGACCCAACCCGGATCGTGGTGGTCACCGCGGCCACGTGAGCAATCACCACCGCCGTCGCCGCACTCGCGATGCCCGGCATATTGTGATGTTCGGCGAGCCAATAGCGATGATAGCCGAGCCGCTCGGCCTGCCGGGCGAGTGCCGCGCTATTGCGCAGCGCATCGCCCGCGGTCGCACCATCGGGGATCGGGGCCAGGTCGAGAACTGAAAACGGAATCGGACTCATGAACCTGATATAGGCAGTCAAACGACCCGGCGGCAGACGCTAAAATGTATATGGCTTATGACGCTTTGTGATGAGCCATCGCAGCCTGCAGGTTCTCGTCGAGCTTGGCGAGGAAATCCTGCGTCGTCATCCAAGGCTGCTCACGCCCGATCAGCACCGCCAGATCCTTTGTCATGAAACCGGCTTCCACGGTCTCGATGCAGACCCGTTCGAGCGTCTCGGCGAATTCGGTTACCTCCGGCGTCTCATCGAACTTACCACGATAGGCGAGGCCACGGGTCCAGGCGAAAATACTGGCGATCGGATTGGTGCTGGTCGGCCGACCCTTCTGATGTTCGCGATAATGACGGGTCACAGTGCCGTGCGCCGCCTCGCTCTCGATCGTCTTGCCATCCGGGCTCATCAGAACCGACGTCATCAGCCCAAGACTGCCGAACCCCTGAGCCACGATATCGCTCTGCACGTCGCCATCGTAGTTCTTGCACGCCCAGAGATAACCGCCGTTCCATTTCAGAGCGGAGGCCACCATGTCGTCGATCAGCCGATGCTCGTAGGTAAGATTGTGTTTTTCGAATTCAGCCCTGAATTCGGCATCGAAAATCTCCTGAAACACATCCTTGAACATCCCGTCATAGGCTTTCAGGATGGTGTTCTTCGTCGAAAGATAGACCGGATAATTCCGCAGCAGACCGTAATTGAAGCTGGCACGGGCAAAGCCTTCGATCGAAGCCCTGGTATTGTGCATGCCCATGGCCACGCCGGGGCCCTTGAAATCATGGACGTCCAGAATGATCGGCTTGCCGCCATCACTGGGAATATAGGATAGCTGCACCTTGCCCGGCCCGGGGATTTTGGTCTCCACGGCGCGATAGATATCGCCATAGGCGTGGCGGCCGATCACGATCGGCTCGGACCAGTGGGGCACCAGACGCGGGACGTTCCTGCAGATGATCGGCTCGCGAAAAATCGTGCCGTCGAGAATGTTTCGGATCGTGCCATTCGGGCTGCGCCACATCTGCTTGAGGCCAAACTCGGCGACCCGCGCTTCATCCGGCGTGATGGTCGCACATTTGACCGCAACGCCGAATTCCTTGGTCGCGTTGGCGGACTCAATGGTCACCTTGTCATCGGTCGCGTCGCGATTCTCGATGCCGAGATCGTAATATTTCAGATCGATCTCAAGATAGGGCAGGATCAGCTTTTCCTTGATAAACCCCCAGATGATCCGGGTCATCTCATCGCCATCCATCTCGACGATCGGGTTCCGAACCTTGATCCGTGCCATATCTCGCTCCTTCTACGACCACTCTCGTCTCTATCACCGATCGAACCAGCGGCAAGCCAGTGGACGGCAGGGCAGGGGTGTTTTAGGACCGATTCGGCATTTGGAGAGCTGAACATGACGTCGAGTATGGGGCATGCGACCGACTGGGATCGCGACGCGGCATTGACCGCCGCAAGAATTCTGCTGGAGATCAAGGCGATCAACTTCCGGCCGGAGGAGGCCTACACCTTCACGTCCGGCTGGAAGGCGCCGGTCTATATCGATTGTCGCAAGATCATCTATTTTCCCCGCGCCCGCGCCAAAATTTGTGAGCTGGCAGTCGAAAAGCTGAATCGGCGGATCGGTTTCGAAACGATCGAAGCCGTCGCCGGCGGTGAAACCGCCGGCATCCCCTACGCCGCCTGGATCGCCGACCGGATGGCGCTGCCGATGGCCTATGTCCGCAAGAAACCCAAAGGGTTCGGCCGCAACGCATTGATCGAAGGCGACGTCCCCGAAGGCAAGAACACCCTTCTGGTCGAAGACCTGACGACCGATGGCGGTTCGAAGATCCAGTTCGCCAACGCCCTGCGCGATGCAGGGGCGATCTGCGATCATGTGTTCGTCGTGTTCTTCTACGGCGTTTTCCCCGGCAGTCTGAACAAACTCACCGATATGGGTATCTCGCTGCACCATCTCTGCACGTGGTGGGACGTGCTTGAAGCCTGCCGCGGCGGCGATTACTTTCCCGAAACCACGCTGGCCGGCGTCCGCAAATTCCTTGAAAACCCGGTCGCCTGGTCGGCAGCGCATGGCGGTGTCACCAGCGCCGAAGAAGCCGCCGCTCATAAGGCGGCGAAGTGATCAGCGGGTAATCCGGATCGTCGTACTGAGTGCCGATTTCAGCATGGCGTTCATCGCCGTGCTGATCGCGCTGGCATCGTTGGCGATATAAAAATCGCTGGGTGACGACGCACATGCCTGCAGCGCGGCTTCGTCTGGCGACATCGAGTTGGCTGGAGGCGTTATTCCACCAAAATCCGAATTAGTCGCTTCAGCGAAGTCTTGTGCTGTCGTGCCCCGTCCATTCGGGTAATCTTGCGCAAAATAGGGCGTGGCAGCTTGGTTCGACGTTTCGTACCAGGTATTTGGCACTGGATTATATTCCACATAAAGAACATAGACAGTAAATCCAATCGACTTGAATTGCTTGCAGACAGCCAGATCCGGCGCGTAGGTATCATCCTCCGCCGCAACGCCCGTCATTTCCCCCAGAACGCGAGGCCCTTGATCCGAATTGTCTTCCATGCCGTCGGTGACAATAAAAATATCCTTCTGCGGTGTGGCTGCAGAATTGCCCGATCCTGCGGGCATGATGCTCGGGCCAAATTTGGCATTGTTGGCATAATGACCTTTGAGCAGATCGTGCACTGACTGGATGAAATCAGTGTTGCCGATATTGGCATTAGCTTCCAGCGGGGGTTCGACGGTCTCATTCGGGTTTTTGTTCCAATCGATCGCATCGATCGCAGCCAATCCTGCTGCCAGATTGGCTGATGCCTCCTGCGTGGTTACTGTACCAGAAATTTCGGAATTAGGATATAGTGGTTCGATATCATTGTTGAACTGGTAGATACCAACCGAAAACTGGTCCGGCGCCTGTTCGTTTGCTTCCATGGATGATATGACATTTTCCGCAGCGCCAAGTACAACATCAAGACGTAAAGGTGCGGGCTCCGTCTGAAGATTCAGAAAAGGCATGTCAAGTTTACGCGCGATGCCGTAGTAATCATGATCATTCGGGTCGGAATGGCAGGCGAACCCACAGGGCGCATACGGACGATCGGTGTTATTGGTACAATTTCCACTTAAGTTTCTCGAATTATTAGAACTATTATAATTAATAACATTATTCATGTTGACGTCGAGTGAACTGTTGCCATCGTAGGCGCTCATCTGATTAGCGCCAGTGTTATTCCACCCCGAAGGAATACATACGGTGTTTTCTTCGAGCGTTGTTATCGCCTTTGGTGTGGCTCCGATGAGCATCGATGATGAGTTGTCCAGCATCATCAGAATCTCGACGTAAGAATAAGTCGAGAGCGCTCCCGCCGTCCCGGTGATTTTCCATGTGCTGGAACTGGCAAAGAGCGGATCGAAAAACGGCGGATAGGTGCCGGTATAGGCGACACTGGCGGTGAAACCCGCGGGATTGGTCGGCGACAGATTGGTGTTGGATTGCACCGTCACCGCCGGATTGTTCGAGCCACTCACGCTGGCCGTCGGCAGCTTGCCTAACTGTGCCGAAAACCAGGCCGCCCCCGCGGCCTCGCCCGCCATGTCCGCATCCGCGATGGCCGTCGCTGCCGAGAGCGGCGGGTTCTCGTTGATTTCAGCCGTATATGTTTCGGTGGCCGCCCGGATCGCATGGGTCGCGGCAGCATCGGCGGCCAGGGTAATCTGGGCCCGCGCCTGAGTATAGAAGGAAAAATCGATCGACAGCCCCACCAGCATCGCCATCGGTACCAGGGAGACCGCGAAAATGATCGCGATCGCAGCTTTCCGCTCGTGCAGCAATCGACGGAATCGCACGATCATGTCCCCGACTCCGGATAGTTCGGATTGACGCAATAGGAACTGGTCGGCGCACCGCCAAGCCCGGTCAAAACGGTGTACTGCTGGTCGGGAAGCAGGGGGGTTGCGTTGCCATTGGCATCGACGGACGCAGCCTTGACACTGCGGACCGGCCAGAATCCGCTCGCCAGAAACTCAATCGGCGTCTTTGTATAGGTCAGTAACAACGGCTCATAGGAAAAGAACACATCAACCACCAGGATCGGGTCCGGCCACGCCGTCGCCCGCGTCGAAACACCCAGGGTCGGCAAATCCCCCGGCGTCGTGTTCCCCGCCGCAACCTGTGTCGTCAGCCCGCAGGGCCGCGTGGTCTGGTTAAAACTTCTACCGCTGTCACCCCCGGTATAGGCGACGCTCCAGACGACATAGGCGTCATAATTGCAGGGTGATGCCGCACTCGCCACACAAGTCGAGGGATTGGGTTTGAATACAACCGAAGACATCACCACACCATCACCCGCGGTGTTCGTCTGCTGACCTGACCGCAGCGCCGGTATCTCCGCAAAGATCGTCGACTCGGCGAACTCGACCTGCGAATAGCTCAGCGCGGTCGACCCATCCGCGTGCACCGCCGCAATACTTGCGGAGGCCGGGATACTGTGCGCCGCCGCATAGATTTCCTGATAGATCATCATCGGCTCGGACAACTCATAGACGCCGAACAGCAAAGCGATCATCAGCGGCAGCACCAACGCGAATTCGAGCGCCGCAACCCCCCGCCGGTCGTCCCGGTACTTTACGCGCGACCCGATCAACAAGGGTCCGGGTGCGTGGTTGGCGCAAACCCCTCCGTCTCGAACCCAGCGGTCGCCAGCAGCGGCGTGACCGAATTTC
>JAQTXO010000310.1 GCA_028688765.1 Acidiphilium sp.
CGCGGTCAACAATTCCGCGCAGATGGCCAATCTTCAGGAAGCCCAGGCTGAACTGCTCTCGGCGCAGATCGGCTGGCAGACCGCGAACATCCAATATACCCGCCAGCTTTACTCGCCGCGCTCGAACAATGTTGCGAGCCCGATGTCGATCGGCCCGTCCGGCCTGTTCAATCATTACTTCACCGGACCGTTCGCGCAGATGGCCGGACTCCAGGATCCGGGCCTCGACCGCTACGCCGATACCGTCCAGTCGAAAGACGAGCTTCTGCTCGCCGAGCAACGGATCCGCGTCGCCCAGGCCAAGGTCGCGAACGCGCAGAGCGCGCTGTCCGATACCAATACCTACGCCCCGTTCGATGGCGTGATCATGTCCAAACAGGTCGAGGTCGGCGGCACGGTGCAGCCCGGTTCGCCGCTGCTGGTCCTCGCCGATGTATCGCGGATGCTGGTCAAGGTGGATGTGCCCGAGGATCTGGTTCCCAGCATGCGCCTCGGCCAACCGGTGCCGATCACGATCGGGCGGACCGAACTGCCCGGAATCATCTATCAGATCTATCCGCTCGCCGCTCCGTCCACCCATACCGTGCCGATCAAGATCATGCTGCCGCCCGGTGCGCCGGTCGCCTCCGGCATGTACGCGACCATCACCCTTCCGGGGAACGGCGCCGACGGGGTCAGCCAGAGCCCGCAGGTCGCGGTGCCCGAAACCGCGCTGATCAAGGGATATTACCTGCCGTGCGTGCTGGTGGTGAACCGGCACACGCACAGGACCGAAATCCATGTGCTGCGCCTCGGTGAAACCCTGCCGCACGGCATGGTCGTGGTGCTGGCCGGGCTGAAATCGGGCGATCAGGTCGTGCTGCATCCGCCGGCCCACGCGGCGAGCGGCTGGGAGCCGGGCCACACGCCGCACACCGTGGCCGACCGTTCAGGCGCGTCCTCCCGTGGATGATTACCCCGGCCCGCCGCCGCCCGCGGCACCGGACGATGGCCGCAATGCTGGCGGTGCGGGCGTGAACCCGCAATCGCCGCCCGCCGCGCGGGACACCACCGGCGATCCACGCGGCGAGCGCCACGGCCCGCGTGGTGCGTCCCCGCAAACGCCGAAATCGCCCGGCCTCGCCGGGGGCATCGCGCGGATGTTCGTTCGCTCGCCGGTCACGCCGCTGCTCTACATCATGGCTTTCTTTTTCGGCCTGATCGGCTTCTTTCAGATCCCGTATCAGCAGAATCCGCAGATTTCGGTGCCTTTCGTCGATATTTTCGTGAGCTATCCCGGTGCCTCGCCCAACCAGGTGGAGCGGCTGGTGACCGATCCGCTCGAACTGCTGATGACCAGCCTTCAGGGCGTCCGCCATGTCTATGGCGTGTCCGAGCCGGGCCGCTCGATGGTCACGGTCAGGTTCGCCGTCGGTCAGCACGCGACCGACGCGTTGCAGCGGCTCTACACCAAGATTTTCAGCCACCTCAACGCCATGCCGGCGGGTGCCTCGCAGCCGCTGGTGGTGCCGAAGGGGGTGAACAGCGTTCCGTTCTTCAACGTCACGCTCTGGTCCAAAACGATGGGCCCGGCCCGGCTCGACGATATCGGGCAGGTGGTGCTGCAGGAACTGATGACGATCCCCGGCACGGCCGACGGGTTCACGGTCCACGGCCAGCGCGAGGAAGTGCAGATCCACGTGCTGCCGAGCCGGCTCAACGCCTACGATATTCCCCTGACCAAGATCGCCGAGGTCATTCGCACCGCGAATTTGTCGGCCGAGGTCGGGCACATCACCCAGTCCAATCATTATCTCAAGGTCTATACCGGCAAGTTCCTCTCCAATCCGCAGGAGATCGAAAACCTCGTGGTCGGCGTGTATCACGGCTCGCCGGTCTATCTCGATCAGGTCGCCAAGGTCACGTTCGGTGCCGGCGCGCCCAACAAGATGGTGCAGTTCTTCGCCCCCGGCGGCGTCCACCACACGGCGGTGAACGGGGCTCCGGCGGTGACCATCGCGATCGCCAAAAAATCGGGCGCGAACACCGTGGTCATGGCGCATCAGATCCTCGCCAATCTCAAGAGTTTCGAAGGCTCGATCATCCCGAACGACGTGCATGTCACGGTCAGCCGCAACGAGGGCAAATCGGCTGAAGGCAAGGTCAACGAGTTGCTGTTCAAGCTGGTTCTGGAAACCTCGCTGGTCGCCTTCCTGGTGTTCCTGGTCCTCGGCTGGCGACCGGCCTTCGTGACCCTGCTGATCATTCCGGTGGTGATCCTGTTCACGATCTTCCTCGCCCAGCACCTCGGCTATACGCTGAACCGGGTCAGCCTGTTCGCGTTGATCCTGACCATCGCCATCCTGGTCGACGACGCGATCGTGGTGGTCGAGAACATCTACCGCCGCTGGCTGGAGGCCGGGCGCGTCACGGCGGCGATCACCATCGACGCCGTGCGCGAAGTCGGCAACCCGACCATCGTGGCGACCCTCACCGTCGTGGTCGCCCTGCTGCCGATGGCCTTCGTGCGCGGCATGATGGGGCCGTACATGATCGCGATCCCGATCCTCGGATCGGCGGCGATGATCTTCTCGCTGTTCGCCGCCTTCGTGTTCACCCCCTATCTGATCCAGAAAATCCCGCCCAACATGGCGCGGATGCGCCGCGCGGGTGAGCGCGAGCACCGCCAGAGCCGCAAACTGGCCGGCTTTTACAAATGGATGATGGACGGGTTGCTGGCCAAGGCGTGGCGGCGCGGGGCGCTGATCGGGCTCATCGTGATGGGCCTCGCCGGGGTCGGCGCGCTGTTCTATTTCGATGGCGTCATCATGACCATGCTGCCGGAGGACAACGTCAATCATTTCGACGTGGTGCTGAGCATGCGGGCTGGCACGCCGGTCGAGGAGACCTATAATACCGCCCGCGCGATGATCGAGCGGATCGACCGGATGCGCTACGTCAGGAACAGCCAGCTCTATGTCGGCGCGCCCGAGCCGTTTTCGTTCAATGGCATGGTGCGGCACTACTACCTGCGCGACAAGCCGTGGCAGGCGATGATCCATGTCGAGCTGAACGACCGCCGCCCGATCCAGAGCCACGCCGTGGCCCTGCGCGCCGTGGCCAATCTCGATGCGCTGGCCAAAACGCTCAAGACGCCGATCAAATCGGTTCAGGTGGTGGAATCGCCGCCCGGCCCGCCGGTCCGTCGCAGCGTGGTCGCCGTGGTGTACGGCCCGGACCAGCAGGCCCGCGACAAATTCGCGACCGTACTCGCGCATGATTTCGGCAAGGCGCGCAGCATCGGCGAGGTCGATAGTTCGGTCGAATACGGCTACCCGGTCTGGCACTTCAAGATCGACCAGCTCAAGGCCGCGATCGCCGGGGTCGATGATCGCTCGATCAAGCGCAGCCTCGAACTTGCCCTGAACGATGAAACCATCGCCTCGCTGCCCCAGGGCGGCACGTTCAAAACCGTGCCGGTCAAGCTGAGCGTGCCGATGGGCACCCGCGCCGAAGCCGGCAAGCTGCTGCAACTGCCGGTCTCGACCGATCAGGGCAGCGCGGTCCCGCTCAGCGAGGTCGGCACACCCAAGCTCAGCCATGAGGAACCGACCCTGCTGCAACGCGATCTCCGCTCGGTCGCCTACGTCACCGGCGCCTCGATCGGCCAGCTCGCCGCCCCGATCTACGGGATGCTCGAAGTCGATACCATGCTGCAGAAGGCGAAATACCCGACCTGCACCTACACGGCCCCCCCGACCGATGTGAACAAGGTGGGCTGCTACTGGACCGGAAGCTGGACCGTGACGTTCGAGACCTTCCTCGACATGGGAATCGCCTTCGGTGTCGCGTTCTTCCTGATCTACATGGTGCTCGCCGCCGAATTTCGCGGCCTCGTGATGCCGGTGGTGATCATGGTGCCGATCTTCCTGACCATGCTCGGGATCGTTCCCGGTCACTGGCTGTTCGGCGCGCCCTTCACCGCGACCTCGATGATCGGCTTCATCGCGCTGATGGGCATCATCGTGCGCAACTCGATCCTGCTGGTCGATTTCGCCCAGCACGCGGTGATCGAGGGGGCAACCGTGCGCGAGGCCGTGGTCGCCGCCTGCGCGGCGCGCACCCGCCCGATCCTGATCACTGCGGCGGTGCTGATGATCGGCTCGATGTTCATCATCAGCTCGCCGATTTTCCAGGGCATGGGCCTGTCGCTGCTGTTCGGCACGCTGGTCTCGACCTTGCTGACCCTGATCGTGGTGCCGCTCGGCATCAATATCGCGGGCAATTACCTGCTGCCGCACGAAATGCGGCGTCAGGTCGATGACGAAGCGGAGCCCGAGGCGCCCCCGGCACAGCCCGTCCCGGCCGGACCGGCGGCTTCGCCCTACGGCACCTACGAAGGCTAGACGATGCGACACGCGAAAGGTGGAGGAAAAACCGAAATGAAACGTAAAATCAGTCTGTTGAAATGGAGCCTGATCGGCGGGGTC
>JAQTXO010000311.1 GCA_028688765.1 Acidiphilium sp.
CATCGGCGGGGATGACCGTGTCGATCCTGGTCATCGCCTTGGACTTCTTGGCCTGCGCGAGGTTGAGGTAATCCCAGTTGATCACCACCGGCGTCTGGCCGGAAACCAGACTCGCCGAGGTCGCCGCCGAGGGATCGAAATTTCCCCGCTTGGCAAGGTCGGCGAAGAACTCGATGCCCGGCATGATGTTGTCGAGCGAACCGCCATTGGCCAGTGCTGCCGCGAACACGCCGGCGAAGGCGGCGCCGGCACCGAGCGGGCTGCCGTTCAGCGCGACCATGCCCTTGTAGTCCGGCTTTTTCAGATCGGCCCAGCTCTGCGGCGCGACCTTCGCAACCGACATGTTCACGCCGAACGAGATCAGGCCGAAATAATCGCCGTACCAGAGGCCGGCAGGGTCCTTCATCGCGGCGGGAATCGTGCTCCACGTCGAGACTTTGTAAGGTTTGAACAGCCCCTGCTTCGCGCCGTCGAGCGCGAAGGACAGGCCGACATCGACCACGTCGGGCCCGCGGGACTGGCCACGCATCGAGCGGATCGACTGCAATTCCTCGGCGGAGGTGTCGTCGGGTGCCGCGTTCTTGATCGGGATGCCGTATTTTTTCTCGAAGGTGCTGATGATCTCGCCGTAATTGGCCCAGTCCGGCGGCAACGCGATGGTGTTGAGGCCGCCTTCGTGTTTGGCACCCTTGATCAGCGCGGGACTGATCCCGGCGGCGTGGCCGGTTGCGGGCACCAGCGCGGCCGCGGTGCCGGCGGCGGCAAGTTTCAGTACGGTCCGGCGGTCCGGGGTGAAATCACCAACCATCATCATCATCCTCGATGTTTGAACGAGTTACGACCGAAATCGGCGCTGCGCCTCACCAGTTGGTCGTCCGTGAACGACTTCGCCGGACCCGGGAGCACCATAACGCCGCGAGGGGCGCGGAGTCATCCTTGAATCCACCAACCGTCACGTCGTGCAAGCCGCACGGTGTGACGGTTCGAAGAATTCCTGCGATCAGAAGACCACCCCGGCTTCGAGCAGGCCGATCACCTGATTGCGATCGGTGCCGCCGCCGCCGAAGGCATGGCCGGTGCCGATGCTGGTCAGGTGGAACATACCCACTTCGCCGCGCGCGAAAATGTTGCCTTGCTGCCATGTCGGCGTCACGCCGAGGCCGATCCCGGCGGAACGGGCATTGAGATACCACGCCTCGGGCCCGTTATTGGAATAATACATCACCTGTCCGCCGACCGACCAGGGCGATTTGCCGAATTTGTAGTCGCCGATCAATTCGGCCCCGAAATTGCTGGTGAATTTGTCGATCCCGATCTGGTGGTCGACCTTCGCATAGACATACTGAACCTCGGGGATGAGGCTGAGATTGCCGTGGGTATAGTCGTAATAGGCACCGATCATGTTCGAGTTGACATAGGCGGCATTATAGCTCGGATAGCCGTAGCCGGTGGTGCCGTTGCCGTAGGCGTAGGTGTTGGGCCCGGTGCGGCCGAAATTGATCGTGCCGTAGACCGAGGCGGCGTTATCGGCATTCGGCGAATAGGTCACCAGCCCCTGCACCACGTTGAACACGCCGGAATCGAAACCATCGCCATAGGTCACCGTCGCGGAGATCGGGCCTTGGGTATAGGTCGCGGCGACACCCCGGCTCGATGAATTCTCGACGTAATACAAGGGCGAGTCGATGATATTGGCGTTGTTCCAGTCGGTCGAGGATTCCCAGCCTTCGGTCGAATAGACCTGACCGACCGAGATGCTGAACGCCTTCGAGGGGGCCAGCGTCACATAGGCGGCATAGACCGGCCCGAGGGTGAAGGTATTGGTCGACATCCTGCCCGGCTTGACGCCGAAATAGACCGAATCATCGGGCTTCACCTCGACCGTGAACTGCACCAGCCCGGTCGGTTTGACGATCTTCAGGTCGAGCACGCGGGCGATCGCGCCGCTGGATTTGTTGGTGCCGAGCAGCGTATCGGCATTCGCTCCCGAAAACGCATAGAGATCGGCATCGAAGCCGCCGCTGATGTTGAGCGGGCCGAGCGGGCCGCCATCGATCGTCATCTGCTTGACGGAAACCTGCGCCTGTGCGGTCCCGCCCGCGAGACCAAGGGCGATAAGGCCGACTCCCGCGCCCAGCAGAGCGCGCGTTGAATTTCGTTTCATTGTATTGATGCCTCACTGTTCTGATTGTAGTTCATTCCGGTCGAACGAAGACTTTCGGATACCGCCTTACCGCGATCACCCGACCGATCCGGTCGCCTTGGTCCGGAGCGGTTCAGCCCGGCGATGTGCCTTCGGCATCATGCCGCCTGTGAAAACCGCCTGTCCTTCGCAATGTTCGATGATTTTTCGATATCAACGCCAACCCCTTCACGACGAATCGCTGTTCCAGCCTTGCCGCCTATGTCGAACACATCCGATGTCGCCCCCGACCGCCACACCGACAATTTTGATTTGTTCTGAGTGCGGCATCAGTTTTCATTCGCCGGGTTGCCGAAGTATTGAATGAAAGCGACAACCGCATTGAATATCATCGGGCCGTCATATTTGCCACGCGGCCCTGACCTCCGAAAAGGTCATTATTATTGTCGTGTTCGACTTGGATGTGGCCGTGCGACCAAGCGTGTCGGCGATCGGACCGGCCCGGTGCCGGCCTCAGGGTTTGACGAACACCATGATCACGATGATCACCATCAGGATCGTCGGAACTTCATTGGCGATCCGATAGAACCGCTCGGGTTTCACGTTGCGGTCGTTCAGAAAATTCTTGCGCCATTTCGACATTGCACCGTGAAACCCGCTCATCAGGATCACGCAAGTGAACTTCACCCACCACCACGGCGCCGACCACGAGATCGCGCCGGGCGTGAGGATCAGCAGAATCCCGAAAATCCACGACGATATCATCGCGGGGGTGGCGATCTGCTTGAGCAGGCGGCGTTCCATCACCTTGAACCGCGCCGACTCCAGTGATCCGGGTGCGACCTGGCAATGATAGACATAGAGGCGCGGCAGATAGAACAACGCCGCCATCCACGCGATGATCGACATCACATGAAACGCAAGATCCCAGCGGTAGAACGCGGCAAGGGCCGGGATCGTCATGCCGCGACCCGCGCATCGATCAGGGCGGGCACGGCATCGAGGGTGCGGATAATGCCGGTGGCACCGGCGGCGAGCAAAGTGCTGCCCTCGCCATGCGGCGCGAAACCATAGCAGGTCATGCCGGCAGCGACCGCCCCGGCGACGCCCGGGGCACTATCCTCGATCACCACGCAGCGATGAGGCGGCACGCCTTGCGCACGGGCGGCATCGAGAAAGACATCCGGCGCCGGTTTGGGCTGGCCGCCCCGGGCAAACAGGCGCGGCGCGCTGTGGGTGCGGCCTTCGGTAATCGCGAGAAAGCCGGTTTTGGTGAATTTCGCATCCATTTCGGCGTCAGCGGAGTTCGAGGCGATCCGCCAGGGAATGCCTTCACGATCGAGGGTTTCCAGCACGGCGCGCGCACCGGGGATCTCGGTCACCTCGTGGGACATCGCCAGTGCGATCTTCTGGATCATTCGTGCGTTCCAGTCGGCGGGTAAAGGGGCACCGCGCTCGGCTTCGATCAACGGCTTCATGTGCTTGAGCGACATGCCGACGAACCGCGCCATCGCCGCCTCCGGCGTAATCGGCACCCCATGCTCGGTCATATCCGCGGCGACGACCCGGGCCGAGACTTTCTCGCTGTCCATCAGCACACCGTCGCAGTCGAAGATCACCAGATCGAAATTGCGCTTCATGCGTCCACGAGTGCCCGATACCGCGCCCAAGGGCAATCGCGGTTGCGCACAGAGCAGGATCGCCCGCCGCGATGCGAGCACAACCCATCGCCGTGAGCAATCGCGCGCCATGCGATCCCCGCCAGAGCCGCGATGAACGCCGGATCGTCATTGGGGGCCGGCGCGCGATAATAGCCCGGTAGATGGAGTTTTTCCGCGACCTCACGGTATTCGACATCGAGTTCGACCAGGGTTTCGATATGTTCGGACACGAAAGCGATCGGGATTACCACCACTGCAGTGCCGTCAGGCGCCGCCTGTTCGATCGCCTGCTCGGTCGAGGGTTCAATCCATTGCTGCGGTGTCGCGCGCGACTGGAAACAAACCTGATGATCGACCACCTCACCCAGCATCCGGGTGATCACGTCCATCACCGCCTTGGTGCAGGCCTCGACCTCCTCCTGATACGGGTCTCCGGCCTTGACGATGCTTTCCGGCAGGCCGTGGGCCGAGAACAGCAGGCGGATCGGTGTACCCGCCGGCAGTTCGGCCCGCGCGGTCGCCAGCGTGCGCATCACCAGTGCTGCGATGGCGGCGGCATAGGCGGGATCGTCGTACCAGCAGCACAGGGTCGTGGTCGGAACCACGAGCCCGGCGCGGGCGGCGGCATCGTGCCAATCAGAGAGCGAGCTGCCGG
>JAQTXO010000312.1 GCA_028688765.1 Acidiphilium sp.
CCCTCCCTCACCCAGGCCATCGGCATGGAAGTCAGCCGCGCCGTCACCAGCAACACGGCGCTGAGTTCGCGCGCCGTCACCGCACCGCTCCTGATCGATCGCGGCGCCATGGTCAGGCTCGACGTGACCATGCCGGGCCTCGAAGTATCCGCCCGCGGCATCGCCATGGCCGGCGGCAGCGAAGGCAGCGTCATCGCCGTCCTCAACCCGACCTCGCGCGAGATCGTGCAGGCGGTCGTCGATGGTCCGGACAGCGCCCACGTCGTCCCCGGCAGCATGCCGACCCGCCCGCGCAGCATGACGCCCTACTATAATATCGGCTCGTCCCCGCAATGACCCGCCGCTCCATGAGCCGTTCCTCCCGCCTCGCCACCCTGCTCGCCGTGAGTTCCCTGAGCGGATGCGGAACGTTCTCGAATCTCGCCTATGTCGGCAAGGCCCCGCCGATGTCACCCATCACCAACCCGACCGCCGCCCCGACCTGGCGCCCGGTCTCGATGCCGATGCCCCCGCTTCACGAGGTTCCCACCGCCCCCGACAGTCTCTGGCGCCGTGGTGCCCGCGCCTTCTTCAAGGACCAGCGTGCCTCGCGGGTGGGCGATATCATCACGATCACCGTCAACATCAACGACGACGCGACCCTGAAAGACCAGACCACGCTGGGGCGGACCAGTTCGGAATCGCTCGGCGTGCCCAACCTGTTCGGCCTCGAAAGCCTCATCCCGCGCGTCCTCGGCAAGAGCGCCAATCCTTCGAGCCTCGTCTCGCTGTCCGGTGCCGGAAACTCGACCGGCACGGGCCAGATCCAGCGCAACGAAAGTGTGGCCCTGTCCCTCGCCGGCGAGATCACCCAGGTCCTGCCGGACGGCAATTTCGTCGTGGTCGCCCGCCAGGAAATGCGGGTGAACGACGAGTTGCGGGTCCTGACGGTCTCCGGCATCTGCCGGCCGCAGGATATCGCCAGCAGCAACACGATCCAGGCAAACCAGTTGGCCGAAGCCCGCATTTCCTACGGCGGCCGCGGCCTGATCAGCGGCCAGCAATCACCAAGGGTCGGCCAGCAGGTGCTCGACGATCTGGTCCCGTTCTGATCCTCGGCGGAAACGATAAAATGTCACTTCGCCAGATTCATCGTGATTTTGGTTCCATCGGAAAGCGTCAGCTGATCCACGGTCGGGCCGAACGAACAGCCGACGACATTGAGCCCGCCATAGTTGAAGTTGCTGGCCATCGGATTGAAATTATTGATCGTCAGCGAGCCGCCCCCGTTGACGCTCGAAAAGCCGAGCACATCCGCAGCGCTGCCCTGATCGATCGTGACATTGCCACCCCGGAAATTGATGATCCCGTTGCCCGAAACCTGATCGATCAGCGTCGTGCCGCCGCCGTCGGTGAAATTGAGCGTCCCGGTCCCACCGCCGATCGTCATGTTGCCGCCGCTCGCCGTGATCTGATCGGCCCCGCTGCCCTGGACCAGCGAAACCGCCCCGCTGCCCGCCGTCACATCGAGCCCGCCGCTCCCGCTCGCAAGGCTCATCGCCCCCGCGCCGCCGAATATCGTGCTGGTCGATGTCCCGCCGACGAAGCTGAGCGTCCCCCCCGCCGCGCTGACCACGCCGCCGCCGGCCATCGTGATCATATCGGCCCCGGTGCTCTGCACCGTATCCGCGCTCGCAAGATTGAGCACGTTCTTCGAATTCGCCGCGGTCGAGATCAGGTCGTGCCCCTTGTCGTCGGTAAGGTTCAACCCGCCGCTCCCCCCGGTGATCGTATTGAACCCGCTCTCATCGTCCAGAATAACCGGCCCCGCCCCCCCCGTGTAAGCCTGCCCCGACTGATCGAGCGTCACCACCTGGATCGAGGTTCCGCTCGGCTGGCTCGCCACACTGCCCGAAGCCGTACTGGCCTCGGCATAATTCAGATGAATCACCTGCCCATCCACCAGGGTCAGAACCCCGCCCGATGCATTGAACGCCGCCGACCGCAAATAATCGTTATTGGCAAACCCGAGATAATTGATCGGATTATTCACGAAGGAATACCCGTTGATCACCACCGATCCGGTCGTGCTCGCATTGCTGATATCGATATAATCATGCCCGGTCCCGGAATTGATCGTGGTGTTGCCGGTCCCGGTGATCACATTTCCATCGCCCGCCGTCCCCTGCAGGTTGATGAATGCCGCCCCCGCGCCGCCCAGAAACTGGAAACTCCCCGCCCCGCCGGTCACGGTGATCGCCCCACCCCCGCCGACGATCGATGTCACGCCGCTGGCACCCACCGTCACCGTCGCCGCCCCGCTCCCGCCCTCGATGGAACCCGACCCGCCAACCGAGACATCCCCGGCGATAAACCCACCCCCCGCGATACTCGTCACCACCGGGCTCGTCACCACCGGCGGCACACTGCCCCCGCCCACGCTCGGCGCCCCCGCCCCGGTCGTACTGACCGAACCCCCGATGGAAGACGTCGCCCCCGTCACCGTGCCGAGCGCCTGCGCCTGTTCGTGAAACCACGCCGCGCTCACCGTCGCCCCGTTCACGGTCTCGATCGTCACCGTCTCGGTCGGCGAAACCTTCAGCACCACCCCGCCCGCGACAGTCTGCGCCCCCGTCACCACGGTACTTACCAGGCCCGAAAGCGCACCCCCGCTGGCATCGACCAGATCGAGCCGATCAAGCGCCGCGTTGAACCCGGAAATCGTCACCGTCCCGCTCGCCTGGGTATCGATCACGAACAGATCCTTCCCGGTCCCCGCGGTCAACAGCGCCGTGCTACTCGCCTGAATGTAATTCGCCCCGCCTCCGGCCACGATCGTCTCGTTGCCCGACCCCGCGAAAATATCATTCCCGTTCGGCCCGCCGAAAATCACATCGCTGCCCGACCCGCCGAACAGCAGATTGATCCCCTTCCCCCCCACCAGCGTATCCGCACCCGACCCCGCATAAATCAGCGCATTCTCCGTCGAATCCACCGGGCTGAGCACGGTCGGCGTCGTATCGGTCGAAATCGTCACATTCCCGAACGACAGCAACTGCCCGTTCGCCAACCGCGGATCGATCAAAAACTGCGGCGTCGTGCTCGCCGTCGAATTCGGACTGATATACGGCGCCCCGCTGGCCAGCAGCCACCCGAACGCCTGCATCGCCTGATACTGATAAACCCCCATCGTCGCCGCATTGGCCGCATTCATCGTACTGACCGTGATAACCCCGGCCAGAGTCTGCAACGCCAGCGCGCCATAATCCCCTTCAGAATGAGCCCACGTATAGCTGCCGGTCGAAGACACATTACTTTGACCAACCGAAGCTTGGCTGATCCCGGCCCAAGTTGTAATAAAAGCCGACGGTCCGGAAGGCCCTTGACCACTGGAATCATTCGGATTGAAGTAGTAAAGATTATAGGTTATTCCGTTTGCCGGATTGAACCCTTCGTTTTCAGCAAAGAAGCGGCCAACAAGAAAATTAGACTCCCATTTCAAGAATGTAACTGCATTCTGATTTCCGAATTCAGCACCCTCAATCACAGTACTCGCCAGATAATCCTGCTGCCACGGCGCCATTTCACCAATATTGCCATATGAGCCCACAAGATACCCGTATGCTTGACCTTCTTCTTTGGTTAAAGTTGGTATCATGGCAACCAGATAGGCATAGTTGTCGTTAGTCACCTGAGTAAAATAGGTCGCGTCTGCCGACCCAGCAGGATTGGCGTAAGCAGCCTCCTGAATCTGCCGCAGGCTCCAAGCGGCCCCCCGGACCTGCTCTCCACTGTTGACGATAATATCAGTATAATGCGTCCCCTCCGGCGTATTGACCTGCCGGGTTGGATTCCATTGATTATCAAGCGAAAACGCCGCCTGGGCATTCAACTGCTCAAGATATTGGACATTTCCGGTTTCAAGATAAGCAACATACGTCAGATTAGGTTGATGCGCCTGATCCGTCGCCCAGCCTGTATCCCCATTGACCGTCTGCGTCAGCCCCGGATTACCTCTCGGGTCCGTCCATATATTCACCTGCCCCGGTGTCCCGGGTGTCAGAAACGTTCCCCCGGTTGTCGAAGGATCATAGAAGTGCCAAGGGACCGACCCCGCCTCTTGGGCCTGACCAAGGGCATATTCCGCTGCCGTCGCGTTCTGCGTGATGAGCCATATCGCATTATAGGATGTAGTCGGCCCGATATCCCCACGCCCGCCAACGCCGGGCATGTATTGCGTTATCCCATCGGACCCCAAAGGTGCATTCCAGCCGGGAGCGGCGATCTGCGAGGCTTCATTAGCGTTTCCACCCGATATCTGCCCGCTACCGACCCCATACTGCGTATCATAATTCTGCACCGCCCCGGTCGCCTCGAGATACGGAATATTCTCCTGAATATTCAGCGCCCCCGCCGGCGGCGCGGTCCCGACCGTCGTGCTCCAATCCTGATACTGATACTGCGTCAAACTCGGCTGGCT
>JAQTXO010000313.1 GCA_028688765.1 Acidiphilium sp.
CGCCGACATCGGCGACGAGCTGCTGCTCGCTGCCAGGGGCCGGACCGGTGGAGGTCGCCATCGCGCCGGAGCCAGTCGAGGCGCTTTCGGTTTTGGGAGTGTTGGAGCAAGCGGCCAGCAGGGCAACAGCAGCAAGTGCGCCCAGAGCTTTGATTTTCATGTGTACCGTCCCGGTGTTGGGTGCCAAAGTTGAATTACCGCCGAAGGTGATCGGCGTGTATCGTGTTCAGATCAAGCCATCCCGACACGCCCGCCCCGGATTGGCTGAGAGATCCCAACCGCACGCACGACAAACACGTCGAAATCCCGCGTGAACAGGCGATGCGATATTGCGCATCGTCCATTTCGCTTGACTCTGCATCTATTCCCGTTGCGGGGCCGGTTCAAGCGGGATGAGCCCCACTTCAACCGGCGGCGACCGATGATTTTACCAATTTTGCCGGCACGCGACTTTTTTAACACGGTTATCACGATATTTTTCCCCGCAGCGGGCACTATTCGCGGATTCACACCCGCCTGATAACCATCCGTTAACTTTTATGTGCGATTCAGGATCACGAGGCCTTCGGTCTCCGTTTCCTCCCTATCCCTGGCGGCAAAGCCGCCGGAACCTCGGAGTGTGGCCGGCCAATCCGGTCACACTCCCCTCTTTCCGCCTATTTCGACCCGTCGGGCTGAAAGCCCTTCACGCCCAGTTGCCAGAACAGGAACGCATCCTGATCCGCGAGAGACCGCACCTCCTGATCCTTGGTCGAACCGATGCCGTGGCCGGACTGATAACTCACCCGCAGCAGCACCGGCCGGCCCGAAACGCTCGCCGCCTGCAACCGCGCCGCGAATTTACCCACTTCCCATGGCTCGACCCGGGGATCATTGGCGCCGGTAATCGCGAGAATCGCCGGATATTTCACCCCGTTGCGGATATGCGCCATCGCGTCCATCGCATAGATCCAGTGAAAATCCTTCTTCTTCAGCACATTGCCGAACTCGATCTCGTTGGGCGGCCCGTTCGGGCTGAACTGCATGCGCAACGCATTGGTATCGCCATGGCTGTCGATCGCCGCGGCAAACAGATCGGGCCGCCACGCCACCGCCCCGCCGATCGTGATGCCGCCCGCCGAACCGCCCTCCCCGGCCAGATGCGCCGGCGACGTATAATGTTGATCGACTAGATATTGCGCGGCCGCGATGAAATCGAACACGGTGTTGATCTTGGTCGCCTTCATCCCGGCCTTGTGCCAGGCATCGCCATACCAGCCGCCGCCGCGCACATGGGCAACCGCGATGATCCCGCCATGATCGAGCCAGGGCAGGAAGGTCGGCGCGAAAAACGGCGTCAAGGTGATGCCGTAGCTGCCATAGCCGATCAGCAAGGTCGGGTTCCGGCCATCGAGCCTTGTACCCTTTTTCATGATGATCGAAACCGGGATCATCGTGCCATCCCACGAGACCGCCTTGACCTCCTTCGATTCGATACCGGCAAAACTTACCTTCGGGGGCGGCTCCAGTCCGGTATTGGTCACCGCTCCGCTCTGCGGCGCATAATTGTACCAGGCCGAAGGCGTGGTCCAACCGGCGAGGCGGAACCACACCCCCGATCCGTTCGGGTCCGCGAGAATCTGGCCCAGCCCGCCCTGAAACGGCATCGCCGCCTCGGTCGTCGCATCGTTCCCGTAGGCCACGCGCTTGACCCGCCCCATGCCGTCGCGCATCGCGCCGACATAAAGCGCATGCTGCCCGGCGGCGAGGCTTATGATCACATCGCGCCCCGGCGGCACCACGGTTTTCGGTGCGGATGAGCCGGACAGATCGTAACTCACCACCTTGAAGCGCGGCGCGCCGTTCGGGGTGATCACGTCGAGCCGGTCGCCATGCAGGGCGAATCCCGCCATCTGCACGCTCCGTCCCGCAATTTTCCGCCATACCGGCTTGCCCGCCTCCAGATCGGTCAGCTTCGTCGCATACACATCGTCGATCGTCTGGAGTTCCTCGTTCTCGGTGAACAGGCCGAGGACGTAAGGGGAGTTGGGCGAAGTCGCCACCAGCGCATCCTGCGACAGGGTCATCGGCACGCCGGAGGCAATTTTCCAGCCGAACACCGGCTTGTCGGTCGCGCCATCCGCATCGCTCGCATCGAGCATATGCAGGTAATCGCGGCTCTTCTGATAAAAATCCGTCACCGGCGCGTGCGGGCCGAATTTGTGCAGCCGGTAGTAAATAAAGCCCTTCGAATCGGGCAGCCATGCGATCGGTGGAAAATCGGTATTGTCGCCGTCGATCCGGGTGATCCCGATCGGCAGCAGCTTGCCGGTCGCGACATCGAGCACCCGCAGCTTCGCCTGCTCCGACCCCCCGCCCGATACGCCGAACGCAATGTATTTCCCGTTGGGTGACACGAAATAATAATTCAGCGCCTGCGGAATATGGTTGGTGCTGAACCGCATCGGGTCAATCAGCAGACGCGGCTTGCCGCCGATCCGGTCGAGCACGAACAGATGCGCGGTGTTCTGCCCCGGTGCGACGCCCATGTAGAAAATCCGGTTATCCGCCCGCGTCACCCAGAAGACCGAGGTGCCGACATTGGCGTCCCGCTTGATCTCCTCATAGAGCGCCTGCTTGCCGGGAATCGCGGCGAGCACCTTCCTCGTATAGGCATTCTGCGTCTTCATGAATGCCGCGAAGCGCTTGCTGCCGGGCTTTTCCATCCAGCGATAATCATCGGTCACCGGTGTGCCGAAATCATGGCTGACATGTGCAACGATCGGTGCGGGCAGCGGTTTGGGGATCGACGCCGGGGCGGCAGGGCTCGCCAGCGCCGGAACCGCGAAGGCGAGAGCAGGGAGAACGGCGAACCAGCCACCATGGTGTCGGAACATCGAAGACCTCTGAACAGTTGAACGTCACCGCTACCGGAAAAATCCGCCACGGCCAATCATATTGAAAATCCCGCCTTCGCTTCGCCGTACGATGATCTGCAACCGAAGGTCATCTGCGGTTAATCGATCCCGAATTGCGCGGTCATTACGGATCGTTTATTACTGTTAGTTAAAGATGTTGATTTTTTCAACGTTTTTTAGGCTTGCTACCTCTAATTTGTAGATTCAACCTGAGCAATATACTAAGTCTCAAATCATTAGACGACCCGCTTCTATTTTATTTTTTAGACATTTTTTGTTTTGCGATCAGAATTGCGCGGGGTGGGATTTCAACTTGGCTATTTAGCGTTACGGCGATCATATCTTTTAAGACCGATCAGACCCCCGGAACCCCGTTCCGGGGGTTTATTCGTTGCCCCGCCTCCGCTTGACATTTACGCCCCGGCACGCTCCCTGCCCGACCATGTCAGACCCGATCGCCACCATCGAAACCGAGGCGCACGCCGCCATCGCCGCCGCCGCCGACCCCGCCGCGCTCGATGCGGTGCGGATCGCCTTTCTCGGCAAATCCGGCCGGGTCACCGCCCTGCTGAAAACCCTCGGCAGCATGGATGGCGAGGCCCGCAAAAGCTTCGGCGCTGCGGTCAACGCACTCAAAACCGGTCTCGCCGCCGCGCTCGACCAGCGCCGCGCCCTGCTCGAATCGGCTGCGATGGAGGCCCAACTCAAAGCCGAACGAATCGACATCACCCTCCCCGCCCGCCCCACCCGGACAGGCTCGATCCACCCGATCTCGCGCACCATCGAGGAACTCACCGCCCTGTTCGGCGCGATGGGCTTCACCGTGAAGGACGGGCCCGATATCGAAGATGACTGGTATAATTTCGGCGCGCTCAACATCCCCGCCCATCATCCGGCGCGGGCGATGATGGACACGTTCTATCTCAAAGCCGCCGGCCGCAACCGCCCGATGGTCCTGCGCACCCATACCTCGCCGCTCCAGATCCGCACGATGCTGGGCCAGACGCCGCCGATCCGCGTCATCGTGCCGGGCCGGACCTATCGCTCCGATCACGACGCCACCCACAGCCCGATGTTCCATCAATGCGAGGGGCTGGTGATCGATCGCGGCATCACTCTCGCCCATCTCAAGGGCTGCCTGGTCGATTTCCTGCGCGCCTATTTCGAAATCCCGGACCTGAAGGCGCGGTTCCGGGCAAGCTACTTCCCGTTCACCGAACCCTCGATGGAAATCGACATCGCCTGGGACCGCAAGACCGGCACGATCGGCGCCGGATCGGACTGGCTCGAAATTCTCGGCTCCGGCATGGTCCATCCCAACGTGCTGGCCAATTGCGGCATCGACCCGCGCGAGTATCAGGGCTTTGCCTTCGGCATGGGCGTCGAGCGCATCACCATGCTCAAGCACGGCATCCCCGATCTCCGCAGCTTCTACGAAAGCGACGTGCGCTGGCTCGCGCATTACGGCGCGTCGCCACTCGCCCCGGTCACGCTGCACGAGGGGAGCGCGCCATGAAATTCTCGCTTTCCTGGCTCAAGACCCATCTCGCCACCGA
>JAQTXO010000314.1 GCA_028688765.1 Acidiphilium sp.
CCTGCACGTGCCGGGCATTCCGCCGGTGGGGCCGCTGATCTGCTACGAATCGATTTTTTCCGGCGAAATCGTCGACAAGAAGGACCGGCCCGCCTGGATGCTCAATATCAGCGATAATGCGTGGTTCGGCGATTCGACGGGACCGCATCAGGATTTCGCAACGACGCGACTTCGCGCGGTCGAGGAAGGGCTGCCGCTTGCCGTCGATACCAATTCAGGCATTTCGGCGATGATCGGACCCTATGGGACCGTCCGGGCCAGTCTCGGTCTCGACCGGCGAGGCGTCCTGGTTCACAGACTTCCGGTTGCATTACCCGCCACGACCTATGCCAAGTTCGGTCTGACGACCGCTGGCATCCTGTCGTTCTATTCGGTCGCGGTTGCAGTCATACTCCTCATCGTTTCCATAACGCTTTAGCAAGAGGCGCAGGATCACGACCGTCTTAAAAATTGTTCTTGCTTGCGGAAAATTGGCGCCAATGCTATTGCAGATAGTGCGATCGGGGAAATCGTGATGATCTGCGGTAGAAACAGGGGCCAAACTTCGATTTTCTTATATTATAGATGTTCATCCGATTTGGATCGTAAGAGGCTGGACGCTGGAGTGGTCTTCGGGACTGACGATGGCCCCAGACATGGCGATCGAGACCGATCCGCATCGTGACGGTGCGAGGAGTTGCGGCGATTTAACGGTGCGGGATCGTTCGACGATCCATTGCCTTGGAGATGGTGATGAGTATGGCGGCAAATGGAATGAGCGATCGCACTGAACGGGACGGTCGTCCGAGCCCGATCGATGTCCATGTCGGCTCGCGGATCCGTCTGCGGCGGACCTTGCTGGGCATGTCGCAGGAAAAGCTCGGCGATGCGTTGGGGCTAACCTTTCAGCAGGTTCAGAAATACGAGCGCGGTGTCAACCGGGTCGGTGCCTCCCGCCTGTTCGACATTTCCCGCGTGCTGGATGTGCCGATCAGCTTTTTTTTCGACGATATGCCCGAAGGCATGGACGCGACCCCGATGTCCGGACCGCGGGGACGGAGCCACGGGTTTGCGGAGGCACAGGAACCATTCGGAGTTGGTCTCGACGATCATATGACCAAGCGCGAGACCCTCGAACTGGTGCGGGCCTATTATCGGATTGCGGAACCGACGGTGCGCAAACGCATGTTCGACCTGATCAAGTCGCTGGCGCCGTCCGATGCGTTTCCATCGGAATAAGCGGGCGTCTCCAAATTAAACCATGAACCGCGCTTGTGAAGGCGCGATACACTTCGCTACAAGTGCGGGATGAGGGAAAACCCCGCGCCGTCACTTGCCATCGCAGTCTGTATGCCCGCCGCCGGTTTCGGGTCACTTTCGTGAGCGATCGCCGACCGAGTTTGCGTGGGGCGCGGCTGTGGATGGCAAAGCTCGCGACGATCCGCAGTGGTGGCGTGCCCGACGCGCCGGCGCTGCCGGTGCGCGATCCATGGCCGGGGGAACCCGGGCGCGGTGCGCGTATTCTCAAGGGGGAAATCGAATATCGCGGCGCGATCCGGCCATTGCGCGCGGGCGGATTCAACGCCAGCGATGCATCGCCCTTGATGCTCGCCTATATCCATGGCTTTTCCTGGCTGCGCGATCTAAGGGCCCTTGGCACCGATGCGGCCCGCTCGCGCGCCCGCGCGCTGATCACGGATTGGGTCAATGGGGATCAATACCCTGCGGTCGCCACCGCGCCGGCGACGTCCGGGGCGAGGCTGGCAGCATGGCTCGGTCATTACGATTTTTTCGCGGCCTCGGCCGATGACGATTTTCGCCAGATGCTGATGGCGCGGTTGGTTCATGACGCGCGTCACCTCTCGGCATCGTTGCCGATCGATGCGCGTGATGGCCGGGCCTTCACCGCTCTGAAGGGATTGATCGCGGCTTCGGTTGCGCTGCCGGAGCATGCCGGTTTCCTGCCGCGTGCGCTGCGTTTTCTGATCCCGGAAATCGAACGCCAGATCCTCCCGGACGGTGCCCATTGTGAACGCAGCCCTGCGGCGCACCTGGCGGCGTTGCAGGATCTGACCGAAATCCGTGCCTTGCTTCAAGTGGGTCGCGCCGAAGCGCCGGCTCAACTGCCGGGCACGATCGAGCGCATGGCGATTGCCTTGCGCGCGCTGCGTCATGCCGATGGCGGCCTCGCCTTGTTCAACGGCACCTCGGAAGACTGGCCCAATCTGATCGATCTCGTGCTCAGCCAGGCGGGCCGGACCGGGCGGAGCAATGTCTCGCTTGCGCAATCCGGGTTTCATCGGCTTACCGCTGGTAAAACCACCATTATCGTCGATGCCGGCGTGCCTCCGGCGCCCGGTATGGATCGGTTTGCCCATGCCGGTACGCTGGCATTCGAATTTTCGGTCGGGCGGGAACGGTTGATCGTGAATTGCGGCGCGGCACCTGCCTCCGCGACCGACTGGCGAGACGCGCTGCGGGCCACCGCCGCCCATTCGACGCTCGTGATCGCGGATGTATCGTCATCGGAAATCAAGGCCGAGGGACTGGGCCGCCGACCCACCGTGGTCGAACTCACGCGCCAGGAGGCCAACGGCGCTCACTGGCTCGAGGCGAGCCACGATGGCTGGAAAAAGCTGTTCGGCGCGGTTCATCGCCGTCGTCTCTATCTTGCGGAGAGTGGAGAAGACCTGCGCGGCGAGGATAGCGTGGAGGCGGACGAGCCACAGCCGTTCACCCTGCGGTTTCATCTCCATCCGAACGTGACCGCCAGCATCCAGCAGGATAACGAGGCGGCGTTGCTGCGCCTGCCCTCCGGCCAGGGATGGCGGCTGCGCGCGGGAGGCGCGACCCTCAGCGTCGAGGAATCCATCTATTTCGGTGGGGCCGAGCCGCGCCGGGCCGAACAGATCGTGTTGACCAGTACCCAGGATGGCCCGCAGCAGGTCAAATGGGCGCTTACCAAAATGGGTTGAACTAATGGCGCGGATTCTTCTGACCGGCGGGGCTGGTTTCATCGGCTCGCATACTGCCGTGGTTTTGCTCGAACGCGGCTACGATGTCGTGCTGCTCGATAATTTTTCCAACGCCGCGCGCGATGTGCCGGTCCGGCTGCGGCGGATTACCGGCGTCGGGGTGCCGTTGATCGAGGCGGATATTCGCGATGAGGCGGCCATGGCGGCGGCGCTGGCCGCGTTTCCGATCGATGCGGTGATCCATTTTGCCGCGAAGAAGGCGGTGGCCGAAAGCGAGGCCGATCCGCTTTTGTATTATGACAGCAACATCGTCGGTACCGTGCGGTTGCTGGCGGTGATGCGCCGCGCCGGAGTCGGCCGCATCGTGTTTTCTTCCTCCGCGACGGTTTATGGCGAACCGGACGAATGCCCGATCGACGAGCAGGCGGCACTGCGCGTCACCAATGTCTATGGCCGGACCAAGCTGGTGATGGAGGGGATGATCACCGATCTGGTCCGCACCCGCACGTTGAAGGCGGCGGCGGTGCTGCGCTATTTCAACCCGGTCGGCGCGCATCCTTCGGGATTGATCGGGGAGGACCCGACCGGCGTTCCGGCCAATCTGATGCCTTATCTCTGTCAGGTCGCCGAAGGCAAACGTCCGTATCTCAACGTTTTCGGCGATGATTACCCCACGCATGACGGGTCCGGTGTGCGCGATTTCATTCATGTCATGGACCTTGCCGAAGCCCATGAGGCGGCGCTGCGCCGGGTGCTTGGGACCGATGGCGATTTTACCGTCAATCTCGGGACCGGCACCGGGTATTCGGTGCTGGACATGATCGGCGCCTTCGAGGGCGCCACAGGCGTCAAGGTTCCCTACAAGATCGCTCCCCGACGGCCCGGTGATGTCGCCGCCTGCTATGCCGACCCGGCGCGGGCGGCAACGTTGCTTGGCTGGCGCGCAACCCGTGGCATCGAGGATATGTGCCGCGATGCGTGGCGCTGGCAGAGCAAGATCGCCCTGACCAATCACGGGCCGTAATGGCCGCCCGGCATCTGGTCTATCTGATTGGCGAGGATTGGTTCTTCGCTTCGCATTTCCGGGCCCGCGCCCGTGCTGCCCGTGCCGCCGGGTGGCGGGTTTCGGTGATTACCCGCACCGGTTCTGCCGCCGCCGAACTGCGCGATGAGGGCTTTGAGGTTTACGGCGTCGATTTCCGGCGTGCCCGGCTCAATCCGCTCGCCGAGGGGAGGTTGGCCCTGCATATCGCGGGGCTTTACCGGAAACTCGCTCCCGATCTGGTGCATCACGTGGCGCTGAAACCGATCCTGCTCGGCAGCGTCGCGGCGCGGCTTGCAGGTGTGCGGGCCATTGTGAATGCGCCGGTCGGGCAGGGCTTCGTCTTTGCCTCGGAGACCGCGAAAGCAAGAATGTTGCGACCGCTGGTTGGTGCCGCGATGCGTGCCACGATCGGTGCGCGCGGTGCCATCGCGATTTTCGAAAACGCGGTAGATCG
>JAQTXO010000315.1 GCA_028688765.1 Acidiphilium sp.
CGGTGTTGCTGAGTTTTCTGGTGGCGCCGATCGCGGCGTTTCTGCGGCGGTGGCATTTCGGGCGGAGCGGGTCGGTGGTGGTGGCGATGCTGCTGCCGCTGGTGGTGCTGATGGGGCTGGGGGCGGAGATCGGCACCCAGGTGAGTGCGCTGGTGCAGGAGGTGCCGGAGGAGCAGACGGTGATCGTGCACAAGATCGACACGATCCGGGATGCGACGATCGGCAATTTGGACAGTTTCGTGAAGCAGGCGGGCAAGGAGTTGCAGCACGCGGCGTCACCGAAGGCGCCGAGCGTGCCGGTTGCGGGTGCGCCGAAGCCGCCGCAGCGGGTTTCGGTGGTGCCGCCGCCGGTTTCGCCGACCGATGTGGCGAAGGGGATTATCGGGCCGGTGCTGGGGCCGCTGGCGGCGATGGTGATCGTGTTCACGGTGGCGACGTTCATTTTGTTGTATCGGGAGGATCTGCGGGACCGGATGATCCGGTTGTTCGGGTCGAACGATCTGCACCGGACGACTACGGCGATCGATGATGCGGCGGAGCGGCTGAGCCGGTATTTTCTGACCAAGTTTCTGATCAATGCCGCCTTCGGGGTGATCGTGGGCGTGGGGCTTGCGCTGATCGGAGTGCCGGGGGCGATTTTGTGGGGGGTGCTGACGGCGCTGGCGCGGTTCATTCCGTATGTCGGCAGTTTTATTGCGGCGGTGCCGCCGTTGCTGCTGGCGGCGGCGATCGAGCCGGGGTGGGGGATGGTGATTGCGGTGCTCATTCTGTTCGGGGTGGGCGAGACGGTGACCGGGCAGGTGGTCGAGCCGATGATGTATGGGCGGACCACAGGGCTGTCGCCGGTTTCGGTGATCGTGGCGGCGATTTTCTGGGGGTGGCTGTGGGGGCCGATCGGGCTGCTGGTGTCGACGCCGCTGACGCTGCTGTTCGTGGTGCTGGGGCGGCATGTGGAGCGGCTGGAGTTTCTCGATGTGCTGCTGGGCGACCGGCCGGCGCTGACGCCGGTGGAGAATTTGTATCAGCGGGCGCTGGCGGGGGACCCGGACGAGGCGCTGGATCAGGCCGAGGTGGTGCTGCGGGATCATACGCTGGTGGAATATTACGACGAGGTGGTGCTGCCGGCGCTGCGGCTGGCGGCGGGGGATGCGACGCGGGGGGCGTTGTATCCGGGGCAGTTGGAGCGGATTACCGAGACGGTCGAGGAGTTGCTGGCCGGGCTTGCGGGGCATCGGGACCGGGAGGATGAGACTGGGCCGACGGTTGGGCTGCCGGCGCGGGAGGATTGGGCTGCCGTGTGGCAGGGCGATGCGCCGGTGCTGTGCATCGCGGGGCGCGGGCCGCTGGATCGGCAGGGGTGCGATATCGTGGCGCAATTGCTGGGGCGGCACGGGGTCGGGGTGCGGGTGGTCGGGCATGAGGCGGCGGCGCGGACGCATATTGCGAGCCTCGATACCGACGGGGTGGCGATGATCGTGCTGTGCTACCTCGATATCGCGGCGGCACCTTCGAGCCTGCGGTATCTGGCGCAGCGGGTGCGGGGGTTGCGGCCGGATGTGAAGGTGGCGGCGGGGTTCTGGACCACCAAGGAGGATTACGAGCGCTACAGCGATTTTCAGGCGGCGATCGGGGCGACGTTTTACCCGACGTCGCTGCGCGAGGCGGTGGATCAGGTGCTGGGCGAGGCGGTGGCGACGGCGGCGCGCGGCCGGGTGACTTCAGCCGATCATGAACCAGAGGCGGAAGAGCATGTTTTCAAGCTCGGTCTGCCGCTTCAGCCCGGGGCAGCGTAGGGCGCGCGAGCGGGGGGCGACGCCGCCGCGCAGGCCGTCGCCGATGCGGGCGATGTCGGCGCGGGCCTGATCGGTGAGGTATTCGGTGTGGGCGGCGAGCTGGGTGACGTGGCGGCGCATCATGGTCATGAAGATGCCGGGGCCGCGCCGGAGGGCGGCGACCGCGCGGGCGAGGGTGGAGGGCGGCGAGCCGATCAGGTTGGCGCGGTGCTGGCGGTAGAGCACGACGGGCTTGGGGTCGATCACCACGAGGCCGCCGCAGGCGGTGATCACGATGTAGCTCCACCAGTCGTGCACCGTGCCGGGCGGGCCGGGGATGCGGGCGACCAGATCGGCGGCGGCGCGGTTCATGACCATGGTGTTGCCGTGGACGATGTTCTGGGTGAGGCTCGCGGGGAAACCGGGCTTGTCGCCGGGGAGGATCGAGAGATTGTGGCCCTGCAGGTGTTCGTCGACCAGATATTGGCGGGCGCAGTAGAGCATGGCCTGGTTGCCGGCGGCTTTGAGGGCATCGCGGGCGCGGGCGAGCTTGTCGGGCAGCCAGACATCGTCCTGATCGGCGAAGGCGACGGCATCGGCGTCGGCGGCTTCGGGGAGCAGCGAGAGGAAGCTCTGGGCGGCGCCGAGATGGGTGCCGGAACTGGCGGTTTCGCGGCAGCGGTGATCGCCGATCCGGGCGGCGAAGGCGGCCATGATGCTGCGGGTGTCGTCGGTCGATCCGTCGTCGCGCCAGACGATGCGCCAGGCGTCGTCGGTCTGGCGTTCGAAGCTTTCCAACTGCTCGGGCAGGAAACGGGCGCCGTTGTAGGTGGAAAGCAGGATCGCGATCATGGCGAGGCGTCGGCTGACAGCATCGCGGTGACGATGCGGGTGGTGGCGTCGCGCCAGTCGGGCAGGCGGAGGCCGAACGTGTCCGCGAGTCTGGTGGTGTCGAGCCGGGAGTCGGCGGGGCGGCGGACCGGGGTGGGCCAGTCGGCGGTGGTGATGGCGGTGACGGTGGGGCGGGATTCGCCCAAGGGAGCGGCGATGTCGAAAATCGCTTCGGCGAAGCCGTGCCACGTGGTGTCGCCCGCGTTGGTGGCGTGGAAGATGCCCTGATAGGCGGGCTGCCAGCCAGTGGTGCGGATTTTCGTGGCGATGGCGAGGAGGACGCCGGCGAGATCCTCGGCGGCGGTGGGGGTGCCGCGCTGGTCGCCCACCACACGGAGCGCATTGGTTTTACGCGAGGCGTTGATCATGGTGCGGGCGAAGTTTTTGCCGCGGGCGGAGAATACCCAGGCGGTGCGCAGGATCATGGCCTCGGCACCCGAGGCGAGGACCGCACGCTCGCCCGCCTCCTTGCTCGCGCCATAGACGCCGAGCGGGGCGACCGGGTCGGATTCCAGATAGGGGCTGCCCTTGGCGCCATCGAACACGTAATCGGTCGAGACGTGGAGCAGCGGTACCCCGGCATCGCGGCAGAGGCGGGCGAGTTGGGCCGGACCGTCGCAATTGGCGCGCCACGCTTCGGCCTCGTGCTGCTCGGCGGCATCTACCGCCGTCCACGCCGCCGCGTTGATCACCAGCGAGGGGGTGGTTTCGGCAAAACAATGCGCGATGGTTTCGGGACGCTCGAAATCGAAATCCGGGCGGCTGACCGCGCGATAGGGGAGGGTGGCCGGCGCCGCCAGAGCCATGCCGAGCTGGCCGGTCGCGCCCGTGATCAGGATCGGGCGGTCGGTCATCACATCGTGAACCACGGCTCGCACGCGGCCAGACGCGGCATGATCACATCCTTGTCCGACAGCACGGCCTGATCGGGGGCGACCGGCCAGGGCAGGGCAAGATCGGGGTCGTTCCAGATCACGCCGCGCTCGGAGGCCTTGTCGTAGCCGGCGGTGACTTTGTAGATTACCTCGGTATCGGGCTCCAGCGTGCAGAACCCGTGCAGGAAGCCGCCCGGAATCCAGAGCTGTCTGCCGTTCGCCGCCGACAACTCCACCGCGACGAACCTGCCATAGTCGGGTGAGCCCTTGCGGATGTCCACCGCGACATCCCAGATCGACCCGCGCACGCACCGCACCAGCTTGCCCTGTACGAACGGGGCGATCTGGCAATGCAGGCCCCGGATCGTGCCGGTCTGGGCGGAATAGGAATGGTTGTCCTGTACGAAATGCTCGGTGAAGCCGAGCGCCGCCAGCTTCGCGCTGTTCCAGCTTTCGCTGAACCAGCCCCGGGAATCGCCGAACCGGGGCGGCGAGATCACCAGAACGTCCGCAATCGCCTGCGCCTCGATCATGCGTGCAACCCATCCGCCAGTTCGACCAGCACCCGGCCCAGTTCGGTCTTTCCCAGCTTCACCGCCCGCCCCCTCAATGTTGCCGCATCGATGAATCCCATGCGAAACGCCACCTCCTCCGGACAGCCGACCAGATTGCCCTGACGCTGCTGGATTGTCTGCACGAATAACGCCGCCTGCAACAGGGAATCCGGCGTCCCGGCATCGAGCCACGCCGTGCCGCGCCCGAGCCTTTCGACATGCAGCGACCCGTCTTCAAGATAAAGCCGGTTCAGATCGGTGATTTCCAGCTCGCCACGCGGCGACGGCCTGATCGCATGGGCAAACCGGGTGACCCGATCGTCATAAAAATATAACCCGGTCACCGCCCAGTTCGAG
>JAQTXO010000316.1 GCA_028688765.1 Acidiphilium sp.
GGTTGGTGCGCTGCCTATACGGACCGAATCAGCCCACCCATCCACTGCTCGACAACCCCATTATCAAACCTGACGTTATCTCAGGCCAGCGTACCTCGCACGTCGATCTCGGCATCGTGATGCAAGCTAAGGCCCCCGCACATCGTATAGCCGATCCCGACGCGACGAAATCACGAAGTGTGCCGCGCACCCCGACTGTCACGCGGCAATCCGGAAAAGCTCGTATTCCCTCTTTCCAAAATGTTACCGAGAGACTTCTTAGCTCGCCACATCGATCACAATTTGCTCTCTGAAAAGTTCTTCAAAGCCGTGAAATCCCAGTCGGCTCTCCCAGACGTATCGGCTGCATCGAAGACGAAAACTCCTTCTGCCTTAGCAGCTGAGGTTATCGCCACGACTAATCGCGCCGGCATCGGCACACCGAACCGATCACTTACGTCAAGACCGATCAAGCGTTCATCGCACGCCAGACGCCCTCGATGATGCCCTGCCCCGCCACCCCGACCGGCTCGTCAATAGCCACCCGTCCAACCAATCAAACTAACGGCAGCCGACCTCAACGCCTGGGTCGACTTGCTCGAAACCCCACCTCCCACGGGAAGCCACCCCAGTCTGTCACTGACCAAGGGCACGCAGCCCCGGACAGTGACCGCCCCCCCGCCCTAGGCGATACCGGACTTTACCCGGTCCGTGAGGGCGAGTCCTGGCCTGCCGCCCCCGGGTCATCACGGCCATTTAATTCGTCGGAGCCGGTTACGCCCATAGCGGTTATCGGCCGCCAGTGCCGCCACACCACCAGCAATGCGACCGGAAGGCGCGCATCTTCCCAACTCGGTGCATCGATCAAGTCGTTCAGCATCTGCCGACGCGCGCAACCCAAGTTTGGAGCACATCGCGTTGACCATCTGAATGGTCCCCGCGCACAGCCGACCCAGCTCAAGTGGCTACCGCAGCAAGTCTCTTTGATGTTATCCAGGGATTGCACGGAGACGCCAATCAGTGTGCCTTTCCGCTGGCCGTGGGCAAACCAACACTATGACGGTGATGGCTCGATCGCACCAGATTTCTGACCAAAATCTGCAGCAGCCATGCATGGGAATCTATATCCACTCGGCCTTCCGCCTACAAGAGTTCGTCTTTTGGCCGAGATTAGGATCAAGCATAGGCCTCAGAGATACGCTATCAATCGCCTCCCCCTCCAGCCACTCTACGGAGACCATTTCTTGCGGACACCATCCAGAGATAGTTGATTCCATCCTTTTTTGAGATAGAGTTTCTTCGAGGAAACTTTCATTTAGAACGTGCCAGAAATCAACCTGACAACCGGCTACCACTGCTCCGGTGTCCTCCTAAATTTGTGCCGGCGGCACTGCGACGGACCGGACATCAGTAATCAGTCTCGTCAGTGCTTTTCGCTGACTGCGCCGACAACAGCCTATCGCTTTCCCCAGCCCCGCCGGAAAAAACGAGATGTGGCTCGATTCTGGGTATTGGACCGACGTTAAGCCCCGGCTTCTGGATCTGCTCGGGCTATCGCCAGGCACCGGGAAAGAGCCCACCCCATGAATTCATTACCGACCTAGAACCAGCTTTCTGGCTACGGACGTCTGTGTAAGTCACCCGCGAGTTGAAGTATACTGCTGCTTTTATCCAAATCAGATGCCTATCCCGCTCGGCGTATAATCGGATCAGTTCCTCGGCGAATCTAAGCCGCACCCACAACATCTCGAACAAGGGGGCCCAGCATAAACTGCCAGACTCCGGTACGATCCCGCCGCTGCGATTGCGCATGAGGTCAAGGCCCATCTTTCGCGCGTGTCTGGGAAAATCAAACGATAGGCCCAGAGAGCCACTCAGCTACCCCCCCCCCGCGCGCATTGACGCTCAACGCCCAAGAACCAGCCTAATATTATGTCTGATTCGGCTCGAGTCACGCTTGTCTTGCATGATAGCGTGACATTCGACATTCACGCGACCGTGGCTCTGATTGTTTAGCGGGTGAGGGGGTCTGGAGGGAAGTTTCCTGGAGGAAACCCCCCGCACTGTGATCGTCTGGCTAACGTCGCAGACTGGCAACATGTCCGCTCCCCCGGAAGTCCAATTTGGTGCACATAACTCCGACCGTATTCCATACCTAATGAACAGCTAGACCTAAACTGATGCGAGAAAACGTCCCGGACATCTACTTTCCCGTAAAATTAATGCTTTACAGAACGGTATCGACGTGTTTGAACGAATTATGAGAAGAGTCGGCCGCATTTCATTCAAACCATTCGCATGGGAGTTAGGTGAGCAATATGGATACCTTTGACAACTCGCCGGGATCCGAAGCCACTCAGATTCACCAGCTAGCGATGTCAGGCGAGAAAATGGTGGAGAGACTACGCAAAAAAGCCTTTCTTCCTGATAGACGTAAATCGCTCAACGTCCACCTTGGAATAGCTGAAGTAGCCAGATTGCTTGGTTGCTCAACCAATCGTATTCGCATGGCAGAGGAAGATGGCCGCCTCCCACCTCCACGAACTGGTGAGCGCAGAACCGGTTACACGATCGAAGCGCTCCTAAATATGCGGAAAGTTCTGAATGCTTCAAAGCAGCGCCGTCCCACGGACGAACCCGCAATAATTGCAGTTCAAAATTTCAAGGGAGGCGTCGGAAAGTCTACCGTCACAGTTCACCTCGCCCACTACCTCGCCATTCAGGGCTACAGAGTATTGGTGGTCGATTGCGATAGCCAAGCAACCACCACTACGCTTTTTGGATGTAACCCTCATTTTGATGTAACCCGAGAGCAGACACTTTACCCATATCTTTCCGTCGAATCGACTGAAGATGATCTGAATTACGCTGTACAAAAAACGCCATGGCCGAATGTCGATTTGATCCCGTCCTGTCTGGAACTTTTCGACGTAGAATATGAGTTGGCCGCAACCAATGCGGCAGGTCAAGGCATACTTGCGGATAGGTTTAGGAAATTACGCGACGGCTTACAAACTACAGCTCGCGACAGTTACGACATTATCATACTAGACCCACCACCAGCACTTGGTATGGTCAGTCTATCTGTAATGCAGGCCGCGACCTCCCTACTAGTGCCTCTCGCCGCGACGACCCCTGATTTTTGTTCTACGGTGCAGTTTCTATCAATGATGGATCAGATTATTGAGGCGATGGCCGGCGCTGGGATCAAGCCCTCTTACGACTTTATTCGCCTGATATGCTCCCGTTTCGACAACACCGACCCCTCACAGACGATGGTGATCCGCGTGATGGAAGAAGCCTTTGGCCCGTCATTACTTTCGGTCCCGATTTTAGACTCAGCCGAAATTAGTCACGCAGCCCTCAGGATGATGTCCGTATATGAACTGGAAGCACCAATTGGCGCACCAAAAACACACAAGCGGGCCAAAACCAATCTTGATGAGAGCCTGAGCCAAGTCGAGTTATTGCTCAGACGTACATGGACCCGACCAGCTTCGCTTGAGGAGGCCATAGCTCATGTCGGGTAAGCAAGGGGAATACCTAAAGGGAATTATTGGTACCGGGGAAGGTGAGGGGGCGCACGAAGAGGGTATTCAGCCCGTATTGGATCGACCGCGTCGACCGAATGCCATCCTATCCCGAACAAATTCCATCGAACGATTGGCATCCGGGGAGCTCCGGCAGGTTACGGAGATGAGGCTTGATCCCGCTCGTTGCCGAATCTGGAAAGGGAACGCGCGAAGATAGTAGATGCTTAATGAGGTTGCCTGCTCTGACCTAATCGACTCAATCGTTGCTGACGGCGGCCAAAAGATTTCTGCAATCGTGAGGCGGGTTCAAGACGATCCGGAGCACGAGTTTGAGGTTATCGTCGGAACTCGTCGGCACTGGACGATATCTTGGCTGAGGAAAAACAACTATCCTGACATGATCTTCATCGCCCGTCTCGAAAATCTCGACGACGAAGCGGCGTTCCGACTCGCAGATTTAGAAAACCGCGCGCGCAAGGATGTATCCGATCTAGAGCGCGCATGGAACTACAAGCTAGCTTTGACGAGTTATTATGGCGGTCGACAGAAGGCCATGGCGGAACGGCTGAAAATTACGCCAGGGTGGCTTTCTAAAATGTTGACGGTCGCGGACTTGCCGACTGAAATCATAGAAGCCTTCCCGGCACTCGATTCTATTGCTCTGAACGTGGGCTATGAAATTGCTTGCGCGCTTGGGACTATAAGACGGGCAGAAATTCTGAAGATTGCAGCCGACATAAGAACGGAGCAGGCCAGCTTACGCATCAATGGCACAACGCTTATTGATGGCCGGAAAGTTTCTGCGCGTCTTCTTGCAGCTCCAACTCCAAAATTGCGACAAGATCCGCTCCAGATCAAGCGGGCTGGGCGGACGATAACCTCCCTTGTCTCCAAAACACGGAGTGCAATGACAATAC
>JAQTXO010000317.1 GCA_028688765.1 Acidiphilium sp.
CCGCCGGAACCCCATCCTGCGCGACCCGGTCATAAACCGGCACCGTCCCCATCCGCACCGTCGCGACCTGATCGAGCCGCACCACCCCGTCCGGCCCGCCGCGCACCGCGATCCGCCCGATCTGCCGGGCGGTGTGCAGCGTATTGTCCTGCACCACGAGATAGAGCCGGTCGTAATCGGTCATCCGCCCCACGGCGGCGAGCACGTTCGCCTTCGAAACCGCCTGCTCCACCTGCGCCAGCGTGACATGCAGCGCGGCCAGACGGTGCGGCGCGATCAGCACATGCACTTCCGGCGTGGCACCCCCCTGCACGTTCACCTTCGCCACCCCGGCAATCCGGGTGAGATCCGGCACGATATGATCCTCCGCGATCGCGCGCAGCGCGGTCTCGGGAATACTGTGCGAGATCATCGCATAGGCAATGATCGGAAACACCGTCGGGTCCATCCGGCGCACCAGATACCGGGTCCCGGCCGGAAAATCCGGCAGCATCTGCGCGATCGCGGCATCGACCTCCAGCGTCGCCCGGCCCATGTCCTGCCCCCAGCCGAAATCGACATAAATCTGCGCCGACCCGCGCGATGTCGCCGAGCGAACCGAAACCACTCCCGGAATCGCCCGCAGCGCCTGCTCCACCGGCTTGGTCACCTGCAACACCATCTGCTGCGCCGGCCGCGCCCCGGCATCGATGTTGATCCGCACCCGGGGAAACGAGGTCTGCGGAAACAGCCCGACCGGCAGAGACAGCGCCGCCACCATCCCGGCCAGCGCCAGACTTGCCATCAGAAACAGGATCGCACGCTGCTGGCGGGCGAGAAACCGCGCAAGACCCATCAATGCGTCACCCGCACGGCAATACCCGGCGTGAGCTGGTAATTCCCGGTGGCCACGATCGGCAGCGTGGGATCGATCGCGCCACGCACCACCGCACTGCCCACCGTCCGCGCCACGATCCGCACCGCGACCGGTCGGGCATGCCCGTCCTCAACCTGCCAGATCCGAAACCCCCGCCCCACCGGCAGCGCCGCATCGCGCGGCACGATCACCCCGCGCGCGGTACCGACATCGATCTCGGCATCCACCGGCTGCCCCACCAGAAACCCCGAAGCCGGCAGCGCGATCGTCACATCGAGCAACCCGCTCAGCGGATCGACCATCCCCCCGATCGCCGTAACCCGCCCCCGCACCGCGCGCCCCGCCGGGGTGAACCGCATCACCGCCACCGGATCGCCGACATGGACCTCATCGGCCTGCTGCGGGTCGAGCCCGATCTTCGCGACCAGCGCATCCGCCCGCACGAGGGTCAGCACCGCACCGCCCGCCGTCAGGACCGCGCCCGACCCGACCGCGACCGACGAAACCACCCCGTCATACGGTGCCGTCAGCGTTGTCCGCGCGCGGCCCGCCCCCTCCAGGCGCAGCGCATCGCGTGCCGAAACCGCCACCTGCACGGCCTGTTCCGCCTGCGCAAGCTGGATCGTGGTGGCGAGATGCGCCGCAACCAGCCGGCGGGTATCCGCAAGCGCCGCCGTGGCCGCGCGCACCGCCGCCTCAGCCTGGGCATAGGCCGCACGCGCACGCGGCGCGGTCCCGATCACCGCAAGCGCCTGCCCCCGCCGCACCATCTGTCCGGGCACCACATCGAGCCGCGTGACAATCCCGGCATAAGCGATCGTCATGGTCTCGCTCCCCCCCGGCCCGGCCCCGATCGTGCCATAGCCAGTAACGCTCTGCGGAATCGACCCGGTCCGCACCGGTATCGTCGTCACCAGCACACTCGGCACCGGTGCCGCCCGCGCCACCGGCACGATCGATACCAACGCGGCCAACACCCATCGCCTCATCGCGTGGCCTCCCTGATGCTCACAAGCGGCAATCCCGCTCCCAGCAGCGTCGCAAGCGCGATCCGTCCCGCCGCGATTTTCTGGTCGAGCGCAATCAGTTCGGCTCGCCGCAGCGCCCGCTGATCGATCAAGTCGGTCTCGACCCGCGCATCGATCAGCCCGGCCCGGTAAGGCCCGCGTGCCACGCGCACCGCCCGATCGGCCAGCCGCACCCGCGCCCGCGCCGCCTCACGCTGGCGATCGAGCACCCCCAGCGCCCGCCGCGCCGCAAGCGCCCCGCCCTGCGCCGCCGCGAGTGCGGCGGTGAACGCCGCATCGAGCTGCCGCCGCGTCGCCCGCGCCACCGCCACATTGCCCCGGTTGCCATTGAACACCGGCAGGTTCAGCGAAATCGTCGGCCCCGTGGTTGCGACCCGGCTGGTGTCCGACCCGCCATTCACACTCAGCGCCAGCAGCGGAAACTGCGCCAGAATCGCGGCCCGCAAATCCGCATCCGCCGCCTGATACCCATAGCGCAACGCAATCAGATCGGGCCGCCGGTCCGCCAGACCCGCCACCAGCCCCTCAGTCGCAACCCTCGGAATCACGGGCCGCGCGAGCCGGATCGACACATCCGGAACCATGCCCAGCGTCGCCGCCAGCGCCGCCCGGTCGGTCAGGTCCTGTTGCGCCAGCCCATCCCGGGTCGCATCGAGCCCGGCAAGGCTGGCCTCTGCCGCCGAAGCCTGATCCAGGGCAACCGTCCCCGCCGCCACCTGCCGCCGCGCCGCCTCAACCTGCGCCCGCAATGCAGCCCGCGCCCGATCCAGTGCCGCGAGACCGGCACGATCCGCCCATAACGCGCTTGCCAGCGTCTCGGCCTGCGATGCCACCTGAAATTCCTGCCACAGCATGGCCGCCGCCGCCTCGCCCTGCCGGGCCCGCGCCGCCCGCACCCGCGCCCCCCGGGTGATCAGCGCGGCGATATCCTGGGTGATCGACCCCGCGACCGATGGCGCAACCCCCGGCCCTCCCAGCAAGGCCCCGAACCCGCCCTGCACATTCGGATCGGGGATCAACCCGGCCGCAAAAACCTTCGCCCGCTCAACCCCCAGCCGAGCCCGCGCCGCCCCAAGCGCCGGGTCGTTCAGCACCGCCAGAGCCGCCACCGCCTGCGGTGTCAACGGCGCATCCACCGCGATCATCCGCCCATCCGGCAACGCACGATCCAGTGCCGCCAGCGAGGTCCGCAACGGAGGAGCCAGCACCAGCGGTCGCGCCCGGTACGACGCGCACCCGGCCAGCGCCACGCTCACCGCCAGCGGCACGAGCAAAGGGCGGAAGCATCGGAGGGCGATCATCATCAGGCGGGTCATCGGTCGCCCACGCTGTGCCCGCCTCCGCCTGCGCGCGCCCTTACCCGACCTGTGTCATTCTGTAATGTGCCGAAAACCGGCTTGACCTGCCGCCCGATTCCCCGCTCCACCTACCGGCATGGAGCCCAGACGCGGCCTGAACATCCTGCTGATCGAGGACGATGCCCGCAGCGCCGAGCTGGTCCGCGCCGGCCTCGCCCCCGAAGGCCATGCCGTCACGATCGCGCCCGATGGCCGCATTGGCCTGCTGCGCGCGGGCGGCGAGGAGTGGGACGTCGTCATCGTCGATCGCATGCTGCCCGGCCTCGATGGTCTCGGCCTGCTCCGCATGCTGCGCGGTGCCGGCATCGCCACACCCGTCCTGTTCCTCACCGCACTCGGCGGGGTCGACGACCGGGTCGCGGGCCTGCGGGCGGGCGGCGACGATTATCTGGTCAAACCCTTCGCCATCGCCGAACTCAGCGCCCGGATCGCCGCCCTGATCCGGCGCGGCAGCACCAAACCCGCCCCCACCACCATCCGCATCGCCGACCTCGAAATCGACCGCCTGACCCACCGCGTCACCCGCGCGGGCCGCTCCATCACCCTCAAGCCCCGCGAATACGCCCTGCTCGACTACCTCGCCCGCCACGCCGGCGAAGTCGTCACCCGCACCATGCTGCTCGAAGACGTCTGGGGCTTTCACTTCGACCCGCAAACCAGCGTCGTCGAATCCCACATCTCCCGCCTGCGCGCCAAACTCCGCACCGGCCCCGAACCCGAACTCATCCACACCATCCGTGGTGCCGGCTACCGGCTGGCCGATGAAACCTAGACTCTTCCGCACCACCAGCGTCCGCCTCGCCACCCTCGGCGTCGGCTTCGCGACCCTGAGCACCGGAATCGTCTTCGCCATCGTCTATCTCGGCACGCTCGGCGCCATCCGCGCCACGATCGATGCCGATATCGACAACGAAATCGCCGAAATCACCACCCAGGGCCCCACCACCCCCCTGCCCGCAATCACCGCCGCCGTCCGCGGCGCCATCGCCGCGCCGCCCGGCGGCACGTTCTACCTCCTCACCGGCCCCACCGGCCACCCGATCGCCGGCAACCTCGCAATCCCGATGCCGCGCCCCGGCTGGCACAACCTCACCGCCCCGGCATCCCACCCCTTCGCCCCCCACATCATCAACCTGCGTGCCCGCGCCGAACCGCTCGCCACCACCGGCGCCACCCTTCT
>JAQTXO010000318.1 GCA_028688765.1 Acidiphilium sp.
TGTCGATAGTTACGACATCAATACTTTGGCAACTAACGTCACTTTTGTGATCCCACAAATTGCAAATTTCAGTCCCACTTCCGATTCACAGTCCAATCCGCTCAAACCATCAGCCACCGGATATGTCAACAATTTTGGATCGACCGATTCCATTCTGATCGAAGGCTTTTCTGAGACAAATATTGTAAGCCCCAGTCTGGTTCCCTATTTCGATGTGTCAGGCACCCCTGTTACCGAAGTTCAGTTCACTTTGGACAACCCTGCCGGCGGAACTGAAAGCCAGCTTATCGATATCGGTTTCGCTCCTACTGTCTCATCGGCGGCGGACATACATTATACAAATGTCACAAACACGATCGACGGAACTGTTGTCACAGGTGTCGAAATCACCGTCTGCTTCCTCCCCGGCACCCGCCTGCTCGGCGCTGCTGGTGAAATCGCGGTGGAAACCCTTCAGCCCGGCGATGAACTCATTACCGCGAGCGGTGCCCTGCGCCCGATCCGCTGGATCGGCCATCGCACGATCGACGCCACGCGGCATCCGAAACCCGAGACCGTCTGGCCGATCCGCATCGAAGCCGGTGCCATCGCCGATGGTCTGCCCGCGCGCACCCTCCATGTTTCGCCTGATCACGCCTTGTTCATCGACGGCGCGCTGATACCGGCCAAGGCGCTGGTCAATGGCAGCTCGATCGTTCAGGAACGCCGTGACAGCTTCACCTATTATCATGTGGAACTCGACAGCCACGACATCCTGCTCGCCGATTCTATGCCGGTCGAATCCTACCTCGACACCGGCAACCGCAACTTCTTCGACGGTAACGAAGCCCCGACCGTGCTGCATCCCGATTTCGCCCAATCACTTCGGGTCGAAACCGGCTGCGCCCCGTTCATGGAAACCGGTGATCTGGTCCATGCCGTCCGTGCGCGGATTCTCGCCCGCCTCGCGGCTCCGACCATGACGCAGGACGCCCAGCCGGTCGCCGTGAGCGCCGGTCTGCGCCTGCCGGTCATCAGCCTCGATCAGTCCACCCTGCGGATCGATCTGCCGGCGACCGCGTGCGACATTACCCTTTCCTCGCGCGCCATGGTTCCCGCCTGGATCGATGGGGCTTCGGAAGATCGTCGCAGCCTCGGCCTCGACGTTGCGAGCCTCACGCTGGAAACCGCTACCGGCACGATGCCGATCGACCGCGACAGCGCCGATCTCGTCACCGGCTGGCACGTGCATGAAACCGGTCATCGCTGGACCGACGGCGCGGCGATCATTCCGGCCCATATGCTGGAGGGCGGGAACGCCCTGATCATCCGCCTCAACAGCCTGCCGTCCTACCCGGTGGTCGGCCGCCAGACGGCGGCGATCGGCCAAAGCCTGCGCCTCTCGGCCTGATCACCGGCCCGCCTATCGGATGACACCGGCGCACGGCATGGAATTGACCCCATGCCGTGCGTTTCCATTGAATACCCGCCACGTCAAACCTCGATACCCACGGAAACGCCAGCACCAATGAAGGACCGCCATGCCGGATGATCTGTTCCGCCGCGACGTGCTGGACGGAAGGCAAGGCGAATGGATGGGTACCATCCGCATCGCCAGCCCGACCAGCCACTGGGTGTATGCAGGGCTTGGCGGCGTCATCGGTCTCGTTATTATTCTGTTCCTCGCCTTCGGCCATTACACCCGCCATCAGACCGTGCAGGGCACGCTGGTTCCCTCGCGCGGGCTGCTCAGCATTACCGCCTCGCTCGCCGGAACCGTCACCCGCACCTATGCGCATGATGGCGAACACGTGAAAGCCGGACAGCCGCTGGTCGAGATTTCCGCGGACCGCGACAGTGCGAAGATCGGCCTGATCGATGCGCTGATCACCCAATCGCTCGATAATCAGGCCGCGCTCCTGCGCTCGGACCTCGACAACGAGAAAAGCCTGGTCGCGACCAAAAAGACCGGCTTGCTCGCCAAGCGGGCGATGCTCAAATCCCAGCTCGCCGAAATCGCCAGCCAGATCACGATCCAGCGGCAGGATGTCGCCAGCACCGAATCGGTCCTCGCCCGGTTCCACAGCATCGGCAACACGAAATTCATTTCCGCCCTGCAGATGCAGCAGCAGCAATCCACCGTGTTCGGTGCCCAGGCCGAGCTGAAAACGCTGCAGCGCGATCAGGTCGGTATCGAGCAGCAACTCGGCGATGTCGATAATCAGCTCAGGCAACTGCCGATGAGCGCCGTGAGCGAATCCAACGCGACGCGGACCAAGCTCGCCGACATCACCCAGGAACTCGCCCGCAACGCCGGTGGCCGTTCGATCATTCTGCGCGCCCCCTCCGCCGGGATCGTCTCGGCCATGGTGGTCGAGCCGGGGCAGGCCGTGCAGCAGGGCCAATCGGTCCTGTCCGTCATGCCCGCCGGCTCCGTGCTCCGCGCCCAGATGCTCGTGCCCAGCCACGCGGTCGGCTTCATCCATCCCGGCATGCGGCTCAATTTGCGCTACAACGCCTTTCCGTATCAGGAATTCGGCCAGCACCACGGCGTCGTTCTGTCGGTCTCGCGCAGTGCGCTGACCCCCGAACAGGTTCTGGCCCTGACCCAGATGCAGACCAAGCAGCCGCTCTACCGGGTCATGGTCCGGCTCGACAGCCAGGACGTCGATGTCTATGGCCGCACCGAACATCTCCGCCCCGGCCTCGCCCTCGATGCGACCGTGGTGCTCGACCGTCGCCGCCTGATCCAGTGGGTGTTCGAGCCGCTCTATGGTCTCGGCGACAATCTGTTTCTCGGCAACCACCCCGCCCCGGCGCGAGGAACCCCATGAAACGTCCGAAACTCCGCCTCCCGGCCTGGCTGCGCGCATCCAATAACCACCCCGCCCCCTCCGAGGGTCTGGTCTCCGACATTCAGTTCGGCTTCGGGCGGAAGCTGCCGGTCGTGCTCCAGACCGAAGCGGCGGAATGCGGCCTCGCCTGCCTGGCCATGATCGCAGGCTATCACGGGTTCGAGACCGACCTGCCCAACCTTCGTCGCCGGTTTTCCACCTCCCTCAAGGGCGCGTCCCTCGCCCGGATGATCGAGATCGCGGGCGATCTCCGGCTCGACAGCCGCCCCCTGCGCCTTGAAATGCAGGATCTCGGGCATCTCCGACTGCCCTGTATTCTGCACTGGAATTTCGATCATTTCGTGGTGTTGCGCGAAGTCGGCCGCACCCATGTCCTGATCCACGACCCCTCGCGCGGGGTCTGCAAACTCTCCCTTGCCGAGGTTTCGAAAAACTTCACCGGCGTCGCCCTCGAACTGTCCCCCGCCGCCGATTTCCGCCCCGCCGAAGCTAAGCAATCCGCCTCGCTCCGAGCGATCAGCGGCAATGTGAAAGGCCTCGGTTCGGCGCTCGCGCGGATCATGGTGCTCGCGCTTGCGCTCGAAGTCTTTGCGGTGGTCAGCCCGTTCTATATGCAATGGGTGATTGATCAGGTGCTGGTCACCGGCGATCGCGCCTTGCTCACCCAACTCGGCATCGGATTCCTGCTCGTCGCGCTGTTCTCGGCGGTGATCACCGCGCTGCGCTCCTGGGTCGTGGTTTATATCAGCACCGTGCTCAGCGTGCAGTGGGCGGCCAATGTGTTCAGCCACCTGCTCCGCCTGCCGCTCGACTGGTTCGAGAAGCGCCATGTCGGTGATGTCGTCTCGCGCTATGGCGCAGTCAACAACATCCAGCATACCATCACGACCAATCTTGTCTCCGCGATCCTCGATGGCATCATGGCGCTGGTCACGCTCATCGTGATCGCGCTTTACAGTATCAAGCTAACCCTCATCGTCCTCGGGCTGTTCATCGTCTACGCGATCGCGCGGCTGCTGTTGTTCATTCCGCTCAAACGCGCGCTCGAAGACCGGATCGTGTTCACCGCGAAGCAACAGACCCAGTTGCTTGAATCGATCCGCGGGGTGCAGACCCTCAAACTGTTTAACCTCCAGGAACAGCGCACCGCCCGCTACTCCAATGCCCTGGTCGAAACCGCCAACCGGGAAGTGAGCGTCCAGCGCCTCTCGATCGCATTCAATCTGCTCCAGCATCTGCTGTCCGGAGGCCAGAAGGTCGTGATCGTCTGGGTCGGCGCCCTGATGGTGATCAACGGTCACTTCACCGTCGGCATGCTGGTCGCCTTCATCACCTACGCCATTCAGGTGACCAGCCGGGGCGACGGGCTGGTCAATGCGATCATCGAGTTGAAAATGATGCGCCTCTATGGCGAGCGTCTTGCCGACATCGTGCTCCATCCGCCCGAACGGCACCTCGAAAGCATCTACGAAGGCCCTGCGCCGGACGCCACGATCGAACTCCGTAACGTCAGCTACCGCTACGCCGAGGACGATCCCTGGATCCTGCGTGACTGCTCGCTCAAGGTCGAAG
>JAQTXO010000001.1 GCA_028688765.1 Acidiphilium sp.
CGAGGCGGAGGCGGATATATCCGATGACGTTTAGCTGTCCGGAAACGCTGTTCTTAATAGAACGGCGCTCAAAAGGCTAAAACGCTATTTTTTGAGCAGGGTAAATCAGCCTGTCCGAATACGATCGATTTTGGACATTGGCTTTCGCTCGACACCCGGCATTTTAATCATTATGATTATTTGTGATTGAAATTCGGAGATTGTCATGGAAACCAGGGTTTTAACCGCGCATGTCCCGTTGCCTCTCGCAGCAAAGGTGGACGAGATGGCGAGTCGGATGGAACGGTCACGCGGCTGGATCGTCAAGCAGGCACTGGCTGCCTGGATCGACACCGAGGAGATGAAGCGACGATTGACCCTCGAAGCCATGGCAGATGTGGACGTAGGACGCTGCGTGAAGGATAGCCCAGTTCAGGCATGGGTCGAAAGCCTGGGAACGGATCGACCGTTGCCGGTACCTCGATCCCAATCACGCTGATGGTTCTGATCTGGACCGATGCCTCACTTTCGGACCTCGATAGAATCCACGGATATTTGGCTCCGGTTAATCCGCAAGCTTCCGCACGAGTCGTGAGGTCACTGGCAGTGGCACCACAGCGGTTGATCGACTTTCCAAAAATTGGCGTGCAGTTGAAGGAATTCGAGCCGCGCCAAATCCATCGAATCTTCGTGGATGACTATGAGATTCGCTATGAAATTGCCGGGGACTCAATCTTCGTGCTGCGCGTATGGCACGCCAAAGAAGATCGATAATGGTCGGAGCCTGTGCGAATCGGGCGAAACAGCCCAGTCTGGGTGGGATAGCAGGGTAAGAGGATAACGCACGGGTGGCAGCCGAGACCATATTTCAGGGAAGCCTGTTTTCGACGGACTTTCTGCAAGAATCGATCGCGCGCGGTGCTGACTGGTAGCAGATCGACGATACCCGGATCGACAAGGTTGCCATCGATCTTCGCAACATATTCGACCGATTTCCCATCACCCAGACACCCAACGAGAGCCAGACCGAAGACGATTTGATTTGGCCTGTACTCGGTTGTCTCGGCTGGACGGCAAGCCTGCGGCAACAGAACCTTGCAGCCAAGGGCCGGGATGATGTGCCGGACGGCTTGTTGTTCGCGGACGCGGCAGCCAAGACCGAGGCCAACGTCTTCTCGGAGGAATGGAGGCGCTACGGCGTCGGCCTAGCGATCGTGGAATCCAAACGCTGGCAGCGCCCGCTTGATCGTCAGTCAGGTAGGCGCGGCGAGGAAACCGCGCCCTCGACTCAAATGCTCCGCTATCTGCGGCGGGTGGAGGATCTGACCACTGGCAAACTTCGCTGGGGAGTGCTGACCAATGGCGCGCGTTGGCGGCTCTACTACCAGGGCGCGCGATCGGTGTCCGAGCAGTTTTTCGAGATCGATCTAACTGCCGTGCTCGCCATTCCCGGTCACGAGGGCGGTTTGTTCGCCTTGACGGAGGCAGAACGGCGTCACTGGTTGCGGGTTTTCGTCCTGGTGTTCGGTCTCAATGCTTTTCTGCCCAGCCCGAGCGATGCCCGGACCTTCCACCAGCGCGCCATTGATGAAGGAAAATTTTACGAAGAGCGCGTTGCCGGCAATCTCTCAAACCTGGTTTTCGGGAAGGTATTCCCGGCGCTCGTCACGGCGATCGCCACGGCGGCACCAGATGCCGGTTTGCAGGAGGTGCGGGAAGCCGCGCTCATCCTGCTCTACCGGCTGTTGTTCATCCTCTATGCCGAAGATCGCGATCTTCTGCCGGTGCGAGAGCGCCGCTACGATGATTATGGATTGCGTGACAAGGTGCGTGGTGATGTCGGCCGCCGGATGGACCGCAACGATGTCTTCTCCGACACGGCGGCCCGCTATTGGTCCGTCATCGACGATCTTTGCCGCGCCATCGATTCGGGTGATCGATCGATCGGGTTGCCGCCTTACAATGGTGGGCTTTTCGACCCGAAGAGGACGCCGCTTCTCTCAAAAATCCGGCTTGGCGATGCGGTCATGGCCATCGTAATCGATGCCCTGTCTTTCGAGCACACGCCCCAGGGCCGGAAATACATCAACTATCGCGACCTGAGTGTTCAACAGCTCGGCTCGATTTATGAGCGCCTGCTTGAGCATGAGGTCATCCGGGATGGTGCGGAGATCGTCGTCCGGCCCAATATTTTCGCTCGCAAGGGATCGGGCAGCTACTACACCCCAGACGATCTGGTTGGGTTGATCATCCGCGAGACGGTCGATCCTCTGGTCGAGGCGCGTATGGCGACCTTTGCCGCGAAAGCCGCCGAATTGGAAACCAGCGCGCAGAGCGAGGATCGCCGGATCGGCACGCTGGCCGGGTTCGACCCGGCCGAAAAACTGCTCGACCTGAAAATCTGCGATCCGGCGATGGGTTCGGGACATTTTCTAGTAAACTTGGCCGATTACCTCGCCGATCAGGTCATCACCGCAATAGCCGAGGCTCAGGCGCAGGTGATTTTCGGCGATTACGTCTCGCCGTTGATCGCCCGGATCGCGGCGATCCGCACCACGATTCTGCGTAATGCGGAGGAGCGCGGCTGGACGATTGACCACGAGCAGCTTGATGACCGCCATATCGTCCGCCGCATGGTTCTGAAACGCTGTATCTATGGCGTCGATAAGAACGTCATGGCGGTCGAATTGGCGAAGGTGGCGTTATGGCTGCACACTTTCACGGTTGGTGCGCCGCTTTCGTTCCTGGACCACCATCTGCGGAGCGGCAACAGCCTGTTCGGGTGCTGGGTGAAGGCCGGGGCTGAAAAGGCTCAGAAGCTCTCGAATGCTCCCTTGTTCCTCCATGAACCTCTGACCCGCGCGATGCGCGCGGCCACGTCGATGCAGATCATCGAGGGGCTAACCGACGCCGAAATCGCCGAGGCGCACCGCTCGAAAGATGTTTTTGACGAGGTGCGTGACATGACCGCCCCGCTCAATGCGACACTGTCCTTGATCCATGCGTTCGATTGGCTTGATCTTAAATCAAAGGAGGACAAGCTCGCGATCCAAGCGTTTTTCGGAGGCCAGTTCGGCGACCCGATCGCGATCGCCATGGGTAAGACGCCGATCACGAACGGTCGTGCCGAAGCCGCGCGCTTCGCGGAGATTTTCGAGCGCGTACGCACTCTTGTGGATGAGGAAGGTTTTCTACACTGGCAGGTAGCCTTCCCTGGTGTTTGGTCTGATTGGGAAAATGATAGTCCCGTTGGTGGGTTCGATGCGGTAATCGGCAATCCGCCCTGGGACCGGATGAAGTTGCAACAGGTCGAATGGTTCGCGGCGCGACGGCGGGAAATCGCGATGGCGCAGCGCGCGTCCGACCGGCAACGGATGATCACCGCCATGGAGACGGTCAAAGACCCGCTGGCTCAGGATTTTGCCAAGGCCAATGAACGGGCCGAAGCCGCAGTGCGGGTGGCGCGCACGTCTGGAGACTTTCCGCTTTTGTCGGGTGGCGACGTGAACATCTACTCGCTGTTCGTCGAGCGGGCGATGGCGCTGGTGAAGCCGACGGGCATGGTTGGGCTTCTGACCCCATCCGGCATCGCGTCCGACAAGACCGCCGCGCCGTTCTTCAAAGGGGTGGCAACTGGGGGCCGGTTGAAGGCGCTGTATGATTTCGAGAACCGTAGAACGCGGTTCGAGGCCCAGCCGTTTTTCCCGGACGTTGATAGCCGGTTCAAGTTCTGCGCGTTTATCGCCAGCCCCTCCCCGGTTCATGCCGATACGCGCTGCGCCTTCTTTCTGCAGGACGTGTCCGAATTGCTTGACCCTGAGCGGTGCTTTCCGCTTTCGGCCCAGGACTTTGCCAGCGTCAATCCGAACACCGGCACCGCGCCGATCTTTCGGACCAAGCGCGATGCAGCATTGACCACGGCGATTTATAGCCGGCTGCCCGTGCTGGTCGATCGCTCATCCGGCACGGAAGTGAAGGCATGGCCGGTAAAATTCGCCACCATGTTCCACATGACCAACGACTCCCGCCTGTTCCGAACAAAGCAGGAATTGGAGGAAAGAGAAGGCGCTTACCCGATCGGCGGCAACCGGTTTCGGAATAAGGATGGGGACTGGGTGCCCCTGTATGTTGGTCGGATGATTCATCAATTCGATCATCGAGCGGCATCCGTTGAGGTGAATGCCGAGAACCTTCACAATGCGGCACTGAGCGGTGGCATCACGGCCGATCAAAAGGCCGATCCGGGTTTTCTTCCAACCCCGCAATATTGGGTGCCCCTGAAAGACGTGGATTTTCCGGAAGGGCTAGAATGGGCAATCGCGTTTCGCGATATCGCTCGCGCGACCGACGCTAGAACGATGATCGCTTGCGCGGTCCCGCGCGTTGGTCTTGGGAATACAGCGCCAATCGTCACCTCGGATGGTTCGATCAGCTATCGAGAGAAAGCGCCGCTTCTTCTCGCAAATCTATCAGCAATCGTCTTCGATTTTGTTGCCCGCCAAAAGGCACAAAGCACACACTTAAACTGGTATATTGTTGAGCAACTTCCGGTAATCCCGCCTGATCGTTATAGGACGACCCATTTCGGCAAAAAGACGGCCGCCTTGATCGTGCGCGAAATCGTGATGGAGTTGACTTACACGGCGAATGACATGGGTCCGTTCGCCGTCGATCTGGGATATGTCGATAAGGCCGGGAAAGTGAAGCCGCCGTTCATTTGGGATGAAGATCGGCGGCTGATGCTCCGTGCCAAGCTCGATGCCGTTTATTTTCATCTCTACAGCGTCACCAACCGTGATGATGTGCGCTATATTTATTCGACGTTTCCGATTGTCGAACGAGAGGAATTGGCCGTGTATGGGCGATTTCGTTCTCGTGATTTTTGCTTGGCCTATATGAGCGCCCTCGCAGCGGGAGACCCGGATGCCGATATCAGATCGTAAAAGTTGGAAAGAATGAAAAGCCGACTTGGCACAATCGCAGGGCTCATGCCGCAAAACGATCGGACACTGCATTACAGTGAGATGATTCTGTGGAACTAAAGCCGGGTAAGTCAGAATTGAATGCCGGCGTTGGAAACACTGCCGGAGGTTGGTCAACTGAGGCAAAGCTCGTAGGCCACGACGCAGTTCTGTTCTGGCGCCCATTTCTTATCGGCGCCGTGCTCGCTCTTGTCTTAGCCGCCGGATTACTTGCCATAGCGATTGCCGCTGGAATACTCCCCGAGACGGTTCGGGTTGGGTTCGCCAGAACTGTCAATTCCCCGTTTTTTTTAGACGTGGTGAGCACGCTTGGCGCCGCATTCGCTGGCACGTCAGGAGCGCAATTCCTGGCGGAACGAACGGCGCGTCGTCGAGAGGCTCTAGCCGAACTTCACAGCACCAACGCCGCTATTGGCTTTGCGTTCAACATTGCCAATACCTACCGCGCGACTAAGAAACAGTTCGTGAGGGATCACACAACCAATTATGCCAAGCTAAGGGCCAAGTGGATGACGCACGTCGCAGCAGTGGCAGAAGGGGAGCGTTTAGGCACGACATTTTCATATTCCGTGGAACTTCGAACGATTTCCGTCCCGTTTTCACCGATTGAACAGCTTCAAAAGGTCATGACGGAGAACATCTCGCCGGGTAGAGCCTTGCTCATCCTCACGCCGTTGATTCAGAGCATTCAGGGTTTCGCTGATACCGTTGCACAGCGCAACGCTTGGATCGACGAAATAAAGCACCTACCCGACAATATCGAGGAGAAGAGAGCGCATCTGTATTTTGGGACACCTTTCGCGTCGAGGCGCACCGATGATCGATACCCAAATCTAATCCAAGCACTCAGCGAGCAAACGGATGATTGTATAGCCTTCAGCATTCTGGTGTCGGAAGCGCTCCAAAAATACGGTGAGCGGCTTGCAGCACAGTACGGGCGCGGTGCGCCGAGGATCGCCGCTCCTCAATTCGATCAAGCAGGCGACCTCCTCCCGCATATGTCCCGCTATTCTAATTTCATTTCTTAGAAACGAGAGTACGGCCAAGGGGCCACGTAGCATCAACGCTAGTACACTCAAATAGCGTGTGTTAATCCTGTTTATCACGTGCGCGGAATCAATATGAGTTTCAGCAAAAGACGCGGGATTGTTGTTCCCGCGTCTTCTCTACTAACGACTTTTGGGACTGAGCTTCGCGTAGATCGTAGTTATTCGTAGAAGTGAGGAAAAACACGCCTTGCTCTTTCCCATTTTCCATGGATCATGATCTGCGATTTCCATGTAAGTCTGCTTGGCAGCTTCAATGATCTCAGCATCTGCTAGTGCGTCAGGCTTATCTAGAAACCACTTCCCTTTTTTGTCTTTTTTGACAAAGGCAGAGTGGGCGGCGAGTATTGGGAAGATTACACCATCGGGCACGTCAACTATTTTTCCATCCTCCCGTTCAATAGAACGCAAGCGGGAGCCTTTAAATCCTTGATGAGACTTCCACTTTTCGTAAAGCGTCCAGGCTATGGGTGCTAGATCGAGACAGCACCGATAAACCTCTTCCGGTCCATTCTCAACAAGTCTCTGGAACAACTTGAGGCATCGAGTTTTTTGGCTATAGGTAAACACCTTATTTGATGGGTCAGCTTTATTATCTAGTTTTGTGATCATAGACTCTGGTAACAAGGCAAATATTACCTGAATGATCTTTTCTGTATCCAAAAACTCACCGTCCACCGTGAGATCAGTTTCCGCTTTCCGAAGTTTAGCTTTAGGAAAACCGCCCTGAACTGCCTTTTCTAGTTCGTCGAGCTGGCCCCGCCTACCTGCAATAGAAATAGCAAGGACGTCATTCTGGAAATTCCTAGCTATAGATATTTCTGCAATCAGACCGTCATCGTCCGTAACAATAACTTCAAATTTAATACTTGGTACGTATTCAGGTTTTCCATCATATTGATCGAAAAACCGTCGAAGTTCTCCTTGGGTTTGGGATCCATTAATAATACTGGGGCGAACAAGTCTCATTGTTCGTTCTTTGTCATCAATAATTGCACCGCGCGCGACTATTACCATGCCTCCGTTTAAGATGCTAAACTGATCTGGCTGATCACGTAGTGTTTTGCGGATTGCCTGATGAACTAACGTGGGGCTGCGACGTTGCTTTCCCTTGGCATCGACAAGGTATTCACGTACGTTTTCGTCGTCTTTAAATTCGAGTACGGAACTGGATGGTGCGTGTCCGGAATAAACTTTCCGGCCGTTTTCTTCATCTTCGGGAGCGCTGATATTACGACAAGTAATATAGCGAAATTCATAATCCTGCACTTTCGACGAGGTTTCCCTCATTTTACTCTCCGTTTCTCGATGACCGTCACGTTACAGGCGCACCCCCCTGGGTGACCTATGACGAGCCAACGATTTTTTGTACCACCAGAAAATGCAATACGTCAACCGGACCGATAACTGTCGACCGGGGTATCGCACTTGAGGCCGGGTCGTACGGCTGAGTGAGACAGTGTACTGTTTTAATCGGCTTTACGAAAGTCAAAACTTTAAAAATTTCTGTTGGATCAGCCGTTTAATGGGTTGCTTGTATGATAGGGAACCGGGAGCGAAGGGCCGTATCATTCTGTCAAACGACCGTTTGACGGAGCGATGCATCGTTCGCCGTTCCCTGGCGGTCCTATTTCTTTTACCTGAACGAGGCAGCATCGGGCCACAAATTATGAGCCAGGCCCTCGGATGTCGCGCACCGATCAGATAATTGGGGATGGAGGCACTTGATCTGCGCCCGGCGAACGCTTTGCGGCCACATAATTTGAGCGGGAATCGCCGATGAAATCGCGCATGAACGCAGATAAGGTCGCTCAGCTACAATTAGCAGACTGGCCATGCTTCTAGTCTAATTCCAGGTGCTTAAAGAATGCCTCATTCCGGACTTTTGCATCGTGCAAAATTTTAGAATAGGGTAAAACTTCTATACTTGCGTTGTGCTCTGGTGATATCCCAAAAAAGCCCTGCCCGTCAGCGGTTGGATGCGATGCTTTAGAGTAGCGGAGCACTCTCTTTAAGCTGTCGGTGAAGTCCGCGACGACGAAACAGATAAATCGGGTAGATTGGTTAATTGGCTTAATTTCTTTACCTTTTTTGTCTGTAACGGCATTGCCTGCCCGAAACAGGTCTACGTATTCGAAAACCTGATTTACTGGGCTTGAGTTGTTATCGTAATCGTCCCGTCCTGGCCGCTTAAACTCGATTATAACAACAGGCTCATCCATTCCTTCGCGTCGAAAGGCTAGCCCTTGGTCAAAAACAATAGCGAGATCGGGCTCCTTTCCGCTCTCACCCTGGGTGAATGTCCGGAGCGGTTTATCGCTTCGAAAGAAGCTGTAAAACGCCAATCTATCGTCCAATAGCCATAGATTATGTTGCGTATAATCCAGATCCTCAGAATTAGATCGGAGCGGGACTATCAGTTCGTGGATTACCTCCTCTTTGTAATACTTTCGTTTGTTCGGGTCCTGAAATGCCAGGCTTGAGTCTAGCAAATCAATAATTGCGCGACGACGTACTACATATTCCGCTAGACTACTCTTTTTTTCGTCATTAAGCGCCTTGGTGATCTTCTCAACGCTACCTTGAATTCCGTCTGGACCCTGCTCTTTGAGATCTCGCAATTGCCCATCCAGGTGGCGTTTGGCTCGGAGCTTTCGCCTGCTTAGCTCGAGGAAAATGTCTTCCTCGCCCTGGGTATTGAGTGATAGATTTTTTTCGACGAACTCGCGTAAGGCATCCCGGAAAGGAAGAAATTGCGGGTTGTCGTGGATGATCCTCCCTGTCGTTTCTATTTGCTGACTGCGGATGCGGTCGATATACTGGCAGAGGAATTCCTTAGCCGATCCTATGGCGGCCTTGTGAATTTCTGCTAGGCGCTCTCGGTCAAACGTAAATGACGTTCGCTCTTGATTGACATGGTTGTCGAGATAGTCGCCCGTGACTAGGCCGACATAGACGCAATCACCGTTATCGCCAACGTATCCAAGACCTAGTTGACCGTCGATCATCTCCTGATCGGCAACTCGATCGTTTCCGGCGTAGAACATCCAATGGTGGCCGCTCTCTAGGAACTTAAGTTGTTTCCTTAGAAGAACATGATACACATTGAACTGTGCGGTTTCCCCTCCACGCCCAATTGAAAGGTCAAGGGTTTTGATGTCATTTCGCTGTTGGTTATCCGAATAGAATCGTCCTAACTCGATTACATCTTCGCCATCTGTTAGTGCAATCTGAGAAAGCCTTCCCACAACAAAGTAACTTAGAAAATGGCCGACTAGCTTAGCGGCGATGGTCGTAGCTTTCCTTGGGCAGTAAGCTCCGAAGTTTGTTCGAAATGGCACGAGCCGAATTGTTGTCCCAACATCCCGTCGTGACTCAATCTTCGTAATCTCGTGATTGTGTATTGGGCTAGCACTTGAGGTAAGCGCGAAGGAAAATGATCGCATCCAACGCTGACCCGCATCATCATCGAAGTGGCTCTCGATCGTGCAATCGCTGAATGCTTTCAGCCAAGCTAATCGCCCCACACCTTTGCCACCTCGGCTGATTTTAAAGTCAGAATCAGATGTTCGGAAAGATTTCCAATTAGCCGGCGTAAGGCCAATGCCATTGTCAATCACCTCAAAGCCTATAATGCTGCCTTCTTCGTCAGGCTCTCTGAGAACTTGTATCCCGATTTTGCCAGACTTGACTGCGTCAGTGTTCCAGCGTGCTTCAATTGCATGAAGGCCGTTACTCACAGCTTCGAACAAAGGAATTAAGGAGTTAACGGCGGACGCTGGCAGGCCAAGGTTCCGAATTCGGCCTTGTAGGTCGAACGCGAAGTCCGGGTCGACAACCGCTAGATCGGATATGACTGCGTCCATAATTCTTTATACCTTGTTTTGATAGCAAGGCGAAGACGCCCGCAATGTCCGATATCTACCGTAAATAGCTATGCCCCGTTCGGGTATACCCCAACGGCACGGTCAGCTGAGACAGCTTTTCCGCGTTAATAGGGTTATTTCCGGCATTCTGATACGGTAACGCGAATTAGTTTAGAACCAAGCGAGACATTTCATGCCGATTTATGGCTACGCCCGCGTCAGCATGACCGCCGCAAGACGCTTGAATACTCGCCAGATGTAGCTACAATAGGGCTACATTAACTCACTGAGGGCTACCATGGCCGCCGATAGCATTGTCCGGGCGAGAATCGACACCGCTACCAAGGAACGAGCTGCGATCGCGCTTGAAGCCATGGGCCTGTCGATTTCTGACGCAATCCGCTTGCTCATGTTGCGCGTCGCGGATGAACAGCGCTTGCCGTTCGACGTGAGAGTGCCGAACGCTGAGACCCGCCGCGCTATGAAGGATTTAAACGCGGGCAAAGGGAAGCGATCAGCTTCGGCTGCCGCGCTGTTCAAGGACCTCGGTATCTGAAGTGCGGACGTCGGTATGGACCGGGAAATTCAAGAAGGACGTGAAGCGATCCCAGAAGCGTGGCAAGGACATGGATAAACTCAAGGCTGTTTTGTCCCTGTTGATCGAAGAACAGCCGCTTCCAATCAGCTATAGAGATCACTCGCTCAGAGGAGAGTGGGCGGGCTTTCGTGATCTGCATTTCGAGCCTGACTGGCTGTTGCTCTATCGCATAGAAGGCAATGAACTTCACCTTGCTCGCACCGGCACACATTCGGATTTATTCGAGGAATAGGGGCGATCATGACGGCTCGACCGTTTGACAGACACGAAACTGGGGGTCCGGTAGCAACGCACCTGCCGGATTAAGGCATCGATATGATTGCGAGTTCCAACACGAAGGGTTAATAATATAATGAAAAGTATGTGCAATAATAAGCTGCTATATACAGCCTTTTTTTAGGGTTTTTGTTGACAATGTTTGGTCTTTTTGTTATATTCCTAGAAATGCGTTTAGCACGAGGCACACTTATCACAAGTTCTATGTTAGCTATCGAGCCTGGTGTCACTTTAGCCGGATTCGGTTTTGCTCTTTTTCTGTTTTCATTCTCAGAAATAAATAAAATAGAGGGCCATTCTTTGAAGGGTAGTAAGTTAATATTACAAAGAGCGGAGACAGCGGAAGCTAAAATCAACCAAATAATGGCAATGCCGGGCATCCGGGGTTGTCTCGCTCGGTGGCTGGCCGCTGATGTTCTCGATAAAAAGTAAGGGTGGCTTGCAAGAGTTTTAGTAAAACGGTTCATCCCGAGAACTGCGAAACCGCAGGGCCGAGCGATAGGCCCCCGCCATGATCAGAAACCGGCGTTGACGGATTCGATATTCGAGAACCGTCATGCCGCGCGCCACGATCATCGCGACCAGGCCGACGCCGAGCATGAGCAGGTTTTGCCGTTCCGAGCTGGGCACTTGATATTGCAAGACGGGGTTCCTTTACTCAAAGGTACGTAAAGCGACATGGCCCTGCCAGGAAAACAGCAGAAGTCCGGCGTTTACGCAGGTTTTCGTCTCCCCCATTTGCCAGTGCAATTTCGGCGCGCTTTTCGAGGGGCTTTTCACACCGAAGAAGGAATAACTTTGCGCTCAACAGGTTGCAGTGTTCCGAAAACCGTGGAATTGGGAACAGCCGGATACCTTTCCGATATTCCCGGGAAACGCTGGAAACGCGGGTTCGTAAACTATGTTCGGAAACCTGTGTTCCGATTAAATCGCGTGTGAGGATTTAAGGAACATGTTTGTCCGCCAGCGGCGCGAGGCTTTGGGTCTACGCCGGCCCAAGCCCCCGGCGACGCTCCTCGCGACCGGCGAAATTGATCTCAGTCGTGTCCTGTGCAGTCACAATCCGACGTCCTTGGCAGGCCGCTGCCGTGCGATGCGCCAGCGTCTCAACCATCTCGCCACACGTGACCGATGGTGCTGAGAGGAACCGATGGATCGCAATCTCCCGCGCCCGGGTGCCGCCGAGTTTGCGTATGACCAGCGAGCCGGTCTCCACCACCCGCTCAACCAGCGTGGTGCCCATCGTTGCACGCCGCGCCTCACCAAAATGACCCAAAGCTCCGCCCCGAACCGCCATCTCGTTCCCCGTCAATCCTAAAATCATGGAGAATCAGAGCCGGATCGAAAGGGCAAGTGAAATGTGTGAACGCCGTAGCCCAGCCACCCCACAGCGCGGGGCGTGGCCTGTGCGGCTGAACGGAACAGAAAACCGGCATAAGACAGTGCAAAATACCCAGTTGTGCGAAATTCCTAACTTCTGCGAAGTCCAGGCGGAATAAGGCATTTCAACGGCTTAGGCTTCGAAAGACTCCCGTGCGAAAGCACCTACTTCTGCATTAACTTTTGCCAAGGAGGCGCTCACAATAATATTCTAAAATAATTTCATTTTAAAACATATAACTGCGCCAAGCCCTGCCGTTCAGTAGTAACCTTCCCTATGCTGGTTTTCTGTTCCGCTCAGCCGCACAGGCCGAAATCACCGTGCCGCTTGCCGAGCACCAAGCCACGCAGTGAATTGCCGAAATAGACCTCGCCGCCCAGGTCGGCTTCGGTCAGCGGACCTTCCTGGCAGACACCGCTTTCCAGCAACTCGGCACGCAGACATCCGGGCAGCAGGCCGGACGTCACCGGCGGCGTGACCAGACGTGATCCATACTTCACAAAGATATTGCTCCGGCTCCCCTCCGTCAGCTCCCCACGCTCGTTCACCAGCACCAGTTCGTCGAGGGGCGGACGTACCAGCCCTTCCTGCAGCACCTCCCGCCAATTGGTCTTATGGCGCAGGAACGGGTCCCCGCTTCGCGTACGACCAGGAGCGACTGCGTAGACCCAGCACACGGGATCGATGCGAAGCGCCGCCGCCGTGGCCCGGTGATGGCCATCCTCGTCGAGCGTCAACCGCACCCGTAGCGGGCCGTCCCACCCTGCGACGGCCTGTGTGAGCGCTTCCTGGGCAAGGGATGCACTGAACGCCAGCCCGAATGCCCGCGCCGAGCCCTCCATGCGCTTCAGATGCCGGGACAGCCGGACGAAAACGCGATCATATCTAACCGTCTCGATCAGCTCGATCGGCCGATGCGCATCGGTGAGGAAGCGTGCCTTCAGCAGGCATTCGGCATATTCGCTTTCGCATTCTGAATCCTGAACGATGCCGCCACCCACGCCCACTTCCCCAACCTGGCCACGAATAGTCAGGGTGCGGATCGCGACGTTGAACCGGGCTCGTCCGTCTACCTTGGGCGCAAAGAACCCGATCGCCCCGCAATAGGTACCGCGCGGACTCGCCTCCAGGTCGCGCAGAATCTCCATCGCCCGAATCTTGGGGGCACCGGTGATCGAGCCGCAGGGGAACAGGGCGGCAAGGATGTCGGGAATATCGGCGTCTTTTCGCAAACGCGCCGTCACGGTCGAGACCATCGTGTGCAAGGTGGGATAGGTCTCGACCGCGAACAACTTCGGGACCGCGACGCTTCCGATCTCTGCGATGCGTCCGAGATCGTTACGCAGCAGGTCGACGATCATGAGGTTTTCGGCTCGATCCTTCGGTGATGCCGCCAGCGCCGCCCGCTCGGTTTCATCATGGCCCAGACGGGGTGCCGTGCCTTTCATAGGACGGGCCACAATCATCCCTTGTTCGATCTCGAAAAATAATTCAGGCGATAAGCTGACGATCTGGCGGATGCCGTCATCGAGATAGGCGCAGTAAGGTGCTGCGCTGTTGGCGCGAAGCTGCTCATATAACCCGCGCGGATCGCCGAAGAACGGAAAGTGGGCGCGCAGGCTAAGATTGGCTTGATAGATGTCCCCCGCGGCCAACGCCTCCTTCACTACGGCAAATGGACCCGCGTAATCGGCCGCAGACCATTCAGGCTGCATCCGCCCAACATAGGCGCGCCCCACGTCCTCATCGGGGTCATGGGGTGCATCGAAAAGGCCGAATGTCAGGAGGGGGAATTCGACAGCCGGCGAAAGGTACGCCAGCCTCGGCTCCAGCGCAAATCCGAGTTCGTAAGCAAACCAACCCGACAGCCACCAACCCTCGGCGCGCGCTGCGGACATTGCGGCAAGGGCGTCCGGGACCTCCTGAGCGGTGTTTGCACTGATGATCGCTTGCGGTTTCGAAAAGGCGAGACGCCGATCGCCGCCGTCCAGAATGACCAGCATAAGCGTGCTGTTCAGTCAGGCGTTGGTGAATGAATAGACTGGAGGATGTATTTTTCTAACATCTATGGTCTGCATTTTTCTGGGCATAAACATCAATTATCCCTAAAACACCGTCTACAGCCGAGAGCTTTTGACTGCCGCCACCAAGACAAGCGATATAAAAGTGCCGGACACAATTAGGCAAATACAACCTCCAGCCTATTCATTCACCAACATCCGGTTGAACCGCTCGCTGAGGGTTGCGAGACCAGGAGATTGGTCGACAGCAACACGGCGTCCGCCATCATTGCCATCATGCGGTATTCCGTCATGGACAGGTCGGGTTGCTGCAAGGGCAACCATTCTCGGACGAGGGCCTCGCCACGATCCGGCGCGATGAAATCCACTGCCGCGGCAAAATTGCGATCGATGCGATCCCGCATTGTGGATGACGATGGCATGGTCGCGGCTGTAACAGGCATTATCCACTTCTGAATGTCGTGACCAGGTTAGCAAGCTTTTTGTCGAGTCGCCTATAGGGTCGGCCCGCGTGGAGCGTGGGTGCCAAGACATATTTTCACGGTTGTAATAGCTCAAATCGGAGATGCCCCTACCCATCCCAGGAAATCGCTACCCCTCTTGGGGAGAGCGGCCCGGTACCTGATGGCCGGATCATTGGTCGCGGGTTAGCATGCGGCATGGCAACCACCGAATCAGCGCGGCATGCATCGCAGATCCCGGTTCCCGACGCCGATCAGCCGACGCGCATCCTGAACACGGTCTTTGGTCTGCCAGGGTCCCGTGGCGAGCAACAGGCGATCATCGAGCACGTCGCCGGGGGCGGGGACGCCATCGTCCTGATGCCGACCGGAGGGGGCAAGTCGCTGTGCTACCAGATCCCTGCGCTCTGTCGTCCCGGTGTGGGAATTATCGTTTCTCCGCTGATCGCGCCGATGCGCAACCAGGTCGATATCCTCCGCCAGCTTGGAGTCCGGGTCGCCACGCTCGACTCCTCGCTGACCGCCAGCGAGCGCTATAAGGCCAAGGCCGCCTTGCGCGACGGCAAGCTCCACCTGCTCTATGTCGCGCCCGAGCGGCTGATGATGACGGATTTCCTCGAAATGCTCGACTGCGCGCAAATCGCGCTGAACGCAATCGACGAAGCGCATTGTGTCAGCCAATGAGGTCATGATTTTCGGCCCGAATATCTCCAGCTTGCCGACCTTGCCGCGCGGTTTGCGGGGGTTCCGCGGATTGCTCTGAACGCGACAGCGGATCGGCAGACCCGCGAGGATATCCGGCGTCGCCTGAGACTCAACGCCGCCCGGCTATTCCTTGCCAGCTTCGACCGCCCGAACATCCGCTACGCGATCATGCCGAAAACCGAGCCGCGGCGGCAGCTGATGAATTTTCTCAAAGCCCGTCAGGGTGAAAGCGGCATTGTCTACTGTCTGAGCCGCAAGTCGGTGGAAGAGACCGCGGCCGGATTGCAGGCGAGTGGTATTCGAGCGTTGCCCTATCACGCGGGGCTCGAGGGCGCGATCCGCTCGCGTCATCAGGATGCATTCCTCAAGGAGGAAGGGCTGATCCTGGTCGCGACCATTGCGTTCGGCATGGGGATCGACAAGCCGGATGTGTGGTTTGTCGCACATCTCGATCTCCCGGGTAGCCTGGAGGCCTATTATCAGGAGACGGGCAGGGCGGGGCGGGATGGGTTACCGGGCGAAATCCTCCCGCTCTACGGCACGCAGGATCTGGTGCTGCGTCGTTCAATGATCGACCGAGCCAATTCGCCGGCAGAGGTCAAGCGGATCGAACGGGCCAAGCTGGATGCGCTGCTCGGGGTCTGCGAGACGTCATCGTGCCGCCGACAGGCGATCCTGGCCCATTTTGGGGAGGCGATGGCGGAGCCTTGCGGCAATTGCGATACCTGTCTGGTGCCGGTGGAAACCTGGGAGGGGACAACCGCGGCACAGAAGGCGATGTCGGCGGTGCTGCGCACCGGCGAACGGTTCGGGGTGGGGCATCTGATCGAGATCCTGCTCGGCGCGAACACCGACAAGATCCGACGGTTTCGCCATGAGCGGTTACCGACGTTCGGTGTCGGCAAAGAGTTCGGCCGGCCGGTTTGGGGGTCGGTGTTTCGCCAGTTGATTGTCCAAGGGGCATTGGAGGTTGATCATGATCATTTTGGGGCAGTGAAGCTGACGCCCTTTGGCGGCCAGATACTGCGTGGCAAAAAAGCAATCTCCTTCCGGCGGGATCGTGCGACCCGCATGGTGACGGCGACGCTCGCAAAGAAGGCCGAGTGGATCGATCTCGGAAAGATGGACGCCCCGCTGTTTGCGATGCTGAAGGCAGAGCGAGCGTATCTCGCAAAGACGCCGAACCTGCCGGCCTATGTCATTTTTCATGACGAAACCCTCGCGGTGATCGCGATGGCGCGCCCGCATAGTCTGGCGGAGTTGGCGTCGATCCGCGGCATGGGCAGGACCAAAATCGAGAGATACGGCATGAATGTGCTGGATGTCGTGGTGGCGTTCGAACAGCCCGACGATGCCGCTCATGATCCGATCGAATGATCGGCCACTGATTTCGGGCGGCAGAAAAACCGGTTTCGACTTTCATCGTGTGGCGATAGCGATTCTGCGGCCGACCACGACATGGAGCGACGGTGATGAGCACGTCAGGAATTTCCGCATCTTTGACCGACCAGGGGCATCCTCTGGTCGGAACGATCGCGCCCTTCGATGTAAGGGTGGCGATTCGCGAGGCGGCACCGGATATTGCTCGGGTAATACGACTGATGCTCACCGCCGGCCGGCTTGCAACCGGCCCGGGACGGCTAATGCCCGCCGAGTATTTCGGCCACCGTCTGTGGGATCCGGGTTGCGGTCAGGGCGATCTGCGCCGGTTCGTCGGGCTGCACGCCCAGGCGCGATTCCACCAGACGTGCTGTGATCTCGGCTGGAAGGCGATCGCCGATGACAAGCTGGTTTCGTACGCCGTCCTGACAGCGGGTGGAATCGCTGCACTGCCTGAGACGCTGGCCATCGTCGATCCCGCGCGCAAGCAGAATGACGCCACATCATTGCCGGGGATAGAGCCGGTTCTCGGGTTCCTTCGTGATCCCGAAGTGTATCCGATTGTGGCCAAACCAATCGATGGGGTGTTCAGCGTTGGGGTCGTTCACGCGCTCTCCTGTGATCCGGGGGCTGGCACGCTGCGTTCGGTGACCGGCGGATCGCTGTCGATCCCAGCGATTGCGGCGCAGCTTGTTTGGCATGAGGGAGGCTACCTAATTCAACGGGCACTCCAGCCTGCTGCCCCGCTGGCGCGGATCACGGCGGGCCGGCTCTGCTCGGTCCGGATCCTGGTGTTTCTGACTCCCGAGGGTCCTGTCATCCATCGGGCGGTTCTGAAAATTCCGGTTGCGGCCAATGTCGCGGATAATTACTGGCGGGAGGGCAATCGGATCGGCGGGGTCGTTCTGGCCACAGGCGTGGTCAGCCGGGTAATGACGGGACAGGCGCAGAATCTGCGGCGCGATCCTGTCCATCCCGACACCGGCGAGGCAATCGAGGGGGTCGCAATTCCGGACTGGTCAAGCCTGTGCGATCTCGTCCATCGGGCGGCGCTATTGTTTCCCGGGATCCGCACCCAGTCCTGGGACGTTGCCGTCACCGATCACGGTCCCGTTTTGCTTGAAATCAACTGGGGCGGCGATCTCAACCTCCATCAGATTGCCCATGGTGAAGGTGTGCTCGATCCGGTCTATTGTGATCACTTGCGGGCCTGCGGTTATCGGGAGAATCTGCCTGCGTAAGGATCGGCATCGATGTTGCGCGTCGCGCCGAAGGGCCGGGTCGAGCCGGCCACCGGGCTGAGTGAAGCGGAGGATGTCCTGCTCCGGCGGGCGTTTGGGCGCTTCTGTGAGCCGGATCAGCGCGTCGCGGCGGCTGCGGTGGTCCGGCACTGGCAGCTGGATGGTCCCGGTCATTGGATCCTGTGCGACTGTCTCGGTAATCGGGCCGATGACGCGCGGCCACCCGCGTTGGTGCCCGTCGCCGCGACCCACCTCCGCCGGCACGTCCACGGCTGCTGGGCCGCTCACGCACCCGATTGCGATTTCTTCAGGGAGCCGGCTGAACAGAAACACGCGACGCTGACCTACCGGCGGACCGATCAGGTAGAGCCGGTGATCAAAGGTTATCGCGGCGATCCGTCGGACTTCCGGGTCCATCTGTCCGGGATCAGCCAGGCCGAAGACCGCCCGCCGCTCGCCCGTCTGCTGATCGGCCTGGTGCAGGATGCGGGGTTGCTCCGCGTGCCGCCCGGCTGGGAGGAGCGCGATCTCGCCGGCCAGTACCGGGAATTGCGCCTGGCGGCCCGAAAATTCCAGCTGACCAGCACGCTGCGCCTCGCCCCTTATCTTGAGACTTTCGTGCCGCGTTACGAGGAATTCCGCCAGCGGATCGAAGCAGTTCCGCCGGTGAAATTCAAAGGTGCCCGTCCACACGGCATTTTGATCGTCGCGGCGCGCGCGGTATCGGAAGGGGCGATCGTCGTCAGCGACGGCATGTCGTTGCCAGTAGCCGGGCGGATTTCAGTATTCGGCGAGATCGAGGGGCATGGTCGGATCCAGGATGCGGCGGCACGACGTCCACCCTATCTGGTCGCGGCACTGGTTGCCCGGCCCGATCCCGACGCTCCGGCGGCAATTCTGAGAGCCTATGCCCATCCGGTCGCATCCCGCGCCCATCTGCTGCTGCTCGACAGCGACCACGAGCGCCGGACCCTGCGCCGGCTGATCGCGTTGCAACGCTGGCTGGTCCGGGCACGCAACATCCTGGTCACGATCGAAAAGCCGCAATTCGATATCGGCCCCCCCGATCCCGATGCGACCGATGCCGCCGCAACCGGCGCGCGACCACCGGTAATCCCGGATTTCATCGTGAGGGCAAAGGCGGCGAACGGCAGCACGGCGACGGTGATCGTGGAAACCATGGGGTATGCCGATGAGCGGTATCGCCAACGCAAGGAGCGGATTCATCCCCTGATGCGGGCGGCACTGAACGGCGCGCCGATCGTCCTGCATGTGTGCCACCAGAGGGGAGGCGACGATCGAGGCGACCCACAGGAGGTAGATCGCGAGATGGGTCGCCAGGTGTTGCGGGCGATCTTTCACCAGATCGATCCGCCGGCAATCCGCGCGCCCGGCCCAATGGCGGCACCCGGCATCGGAACCTGAGTGTGTGGTGGAGGATCTGGAGTTTTCACGATTTTGTGTTCAACGTGAGCGTATTCCATCTCGGGACTTGCATTGGTCTGCGCGAGATTCGGGTATCCGAAGGAGGATGCCATGAAGCATTCGATGAGTATCGCGCTGGCGGTTGTTCTGGTCGGGAGTCCCGGTATCGGACTTGCGGCGGCCGGGCCGCATTGTGCGGTCAATCCGAATCAGATCGCCAAACTGGGGCAGGGGAGGGGGAACCCGGCTGTTTCCGGCGAAACGCTTCTGCCCAAGCCGGTCCTGCCGGCCGCGAATGTCGGTCGCGCCGCTTTGTCGGCCGCCACGATCGCGGCCACCGCTGCTCGTGCGGCGGCATCGGTTGCACCGCCGGCGGTGCTGCCGGTCTCTGCCGCGACCGCTGCAAAATCATCCTCATTATCCGCAAGCCCGTCTTCCATTGCCCCCCGTGGGCGCGTGGCCGAGACGAACGGTCCGGCAAATTGGCCGCTGAAGCCGATCTCGAGCGCAAGGATCGCGGCATTGCCTGCGTTGACCCGGATCGCATCGAAGGGGGCCAAATTGTACGCCCTTGGGGCAAGCCACGGAATGCAGGGGGTGTTTGCTCGGAACGGGAACTATTTTCAGGTGTTCTACATCACGCCGGACGGCAAGGCGGCGATTGCCGGGATCATGTGGAACGCGGCGGGGCGGAATTTGACGCTGCGCCAGGTTCGGCACGTTCCTGGCTTGAAGCCGACGGTCCGGCTCGGTGCGGTCGCCCATCTGCCGATTGCCCACCATGTCGCCTATCGGATCGGGAGTGGTGCGACGGCACCGAAGCCACTGGAAACCCTCCCGGCCGGGTCACTGTTTCAGGCGCTGGCGATTTCCGATCACGGGACGGTCGGCAAGCCGAGTGCGCCGCGGGTCTGGATGTTCATGGATCCGCTGTGTTCCTATTCGATCGCGGCGATGCGGCAATTGATGCCGGTGGTTACGGCGGACAAACTGAGGGTGTCGGTGGTTCCCCTGTCCGTTCTCGATTACGAGGATCATGGCATGAGCACGAAGGAGGCGAAGGTCATGCTGAGTCAGTCGCCGGCATCGATGGCGAAGGACTGGATTGACAAGGGACTCGCCGGCGAGCAGGCGCGGGCGTCCGCGGGCGAAAAGCTGGCGTTCAATATGGAACTGGCGCGGGCGGTTCGACTTAAGGGCACACCGACGTTTTTCTGGCGGACCCGCAGCGGCGGGATCGGGCGGAGTAACGGGTTGCCGGCAGATCTCCCAGCGGTGATCGCCTCGATACGGTCGCCGTCATGACCGGCGCGCGGGGCAAGGATGCGGGTGGATCGCGCAAATTAGCCGCGAAGCGGCGCGGTTCCTGCCCACCGGGTCAGCTGGAATTGCCGACGATCGGTGAACTGGTGCCGAGGCGAGTTCCTGGCTCGCCGCTACGGATCAAGGGGCTTGCGGCAGATGTGCCGACCCAGCCCGACTGCGGGGGTGAACCTGATTCCGGTGCCGATCCGGCAAAGGCGGGGTCGTGATGTTGGCGGAGCGGATCCTGGAGGATCGGTCGAGCAGCTACTGGCTGACCGAAGCTTTGCGCACGGCTTTGCTGCGGGACCCGGTGGATGCAGTGTTCGATGCCGAATTACTGTTCAAGGCCCTGGATGAGCGTCTCGATGTGCTGCTTGCGGTGGGCAGAGGAGGCGATCGTGACGGCGAATGAGCGGAAGCGGCGCAGCGACGATGACGCGCCGGGAATATTCCGGCGCGGGGTGCGGTTTTTGATAGGGCCGGGCGGTGTGGTGCCGCACCGAGACATCGTGAATGGTGCGGAACTGATCAAATCCCTGCTGGTGGAGATCCGCACCCGGCGAGCAAGCCGCCGGAAGATCAGGCTGAACGAGGATGGCACGTTCGACCTTGCTGCGATGGCGTTCGACGCCGCGCTTCCGGTTTCCGAGATCGAGCGGCAGATGGCCAACCGGCAGCTTCAGACGGCGCGTAATGCCAAACTGTATTTAGGTCTGGGGTCGGTACTGCTGGTGGTTTGGGCGATTGGGATCCTCGATCGCGCGGCGATCGTAGTTTCCGGTGTCGATATGGTGCTGTTCCTGGTGGTGATTTTTTGCGTATTTCTTGCCGCGTTTGCCAATGCGTTGATCAACTGGCAGGTGCGGACTCGGCGTCTTGGCCGGGTTGGTGAGTTTCTTGGACTGGAAGGGAGCTGGTGGCCACATGAGCGATGACAGGTTGGCTGGAGGCGAGAACCGTGAGACGGCGACGATCCACTCGATTGCGGAAGGCCGCAAAGATCTGCCGGTACCCGTTGCGTTTGTGGTTCCGCGTCATGAGGATGGTAGTCTGAAACTGACGATCAACACCCAGTACAGGCCGGAAGGCACCGGGGTGTCGCGAGCGTTGCCGTGTCTCGAGGGTGACCCGAAACGGCTTGATCCAGCGGATCTCGAGCGGTTCGAGAAAGATTTGCAGCGGATCAAGCGGCGCTATTTGAACCACCCGCTGCGGGGGTGTCCGGTTCGCACCACATGGCGGGAAGGTCTTCTGCTCGACCGGGGGATTTCGCGGGCTGGTTTGATGCGGGTCTGGTCGGCGCGGCTGCCGTACCAGCATCTCACGATTGCCCAATATGCTCCCTACATTTCGACCATGAGGGACCAGCCGCGCTACCTCTATTCGATCCGGGCCATACCCTATGATCTTCCGGAGCGCGACATATTCCGGGGCGGGGCACCGACTTTGCCGGAGGCCCAGCGGCGAGTGGAGGCGATCGTGCTGGCGACGTTCGGGCGCAACGGTGAACAGGCTCCGCTCAATCCGGTCAACGATGTCCGGGGGATTCTGTTCGAACGGGCGTTGCAGAGGATGCGGGCCCGGGCGTTGCATTTCCGGCCCCAGCGGCGTGAGATGGCAGCGCTCGCCTGGGTATTCCGCGGCGAGGATGCCGTGAATGGGGAAGTGCGCAGCGCGGTCGCGGTGTATGGGGATTACGAGGTCCGGGTGGTCGAGCTTTACGACAACGAGGCGTATTTCTACATTCCTGAGAGCAGCACAATCCACGGTTCGATGTCCCTTGCCAATCCGGCCGGTGGGGTGCTGGACCTGATCCGGGAACTGCCGGCACCGACTTTCGAGGAGGCGCTGCTGCGGATGGAGATTTTGCTCCGTCTCGAGTGTGGCGGGGAGGTTCCGCCCGAACTATTACCGCAAGATCTGCCCTGAACCGGCGGCACCGGCTATGCGGATGGGTTCGCTTGGCCGAAGCGGGTGGTACGGTAGACTTCGATCAGCTTGAAGTCACAGCCAATGCGGGCGATGGTGACAGAGTCGTTGGCGGTGAGGGTCTCCGGTTGGGCCGGCCAGGACTGGTCCGGGTTGCGCCGGAGCAGAGCGGCACGAACCTCGGTCGAGGAGACGATCAGGATCTCGGAGATGGTTGGAATGCTGGCATAGGCCCAGACATTCGCCCAGGTTTCCGCTTGGTTGCTCGGCGAGAGGATTTCGATCGCGAGAATCGGATCTGGCATCAGCCGATGGCCCGCCTCGGGCGCGCAGGTGACCGCGAGATCGGGGATTCGGACGTTCTCGGCCGAGAGCAATTTTGGCACGATACCGGGGGCGGTGACGACACGGCAAGGGCTGTTGCGCCGGCGAAGTTGATCGATCAGAAGAAAGGCGATTTCGCTCTGGATGGCACCGTGGGCATCACTGTCAGGTGCCATCGCCACCGGTTGGCCATCGATCAGCTGCCAGAGCGGGCCGTTCTAGGGAACCCAGTCGAGGAACGCCCCGACGGTCATATGGACCGGAATCTTGATCGCATTGCTCATGCGGGCGATATCTACCATGGAACCCGCCCGGTCGCGATGGTTTTCCGAAGGTGGATCGGTTTGGCGGCGATCCATGGCTTTGATCCAGGGTGGCCGGGGAACGGGTCGAAGTCGTGCCAGCAACGGTCGGTTCAGCCGCCGAGCCATTTTGTTTCCGGTTGGGCTCTTGCCATGCTATGAGGACATCTATGTCGAGCGCGATCAAATTCCCGGCCCGGATGACAGTGGCGGAATTTCTGGACTGGTGTCCCGAAGATGGCCAGAGATGGCAACTGGTCGATGGCGAACCCGTCGCCATGGCACCCGCGAGCACGACCCATGCCCGCATTCAGGCGGAGATCGGTCGACTTCTCGGCAACCATTTGGTTGAACGTGGCAGTCTCTGCGACGTACTGACCGCGCCCGGCGTTACGCCGCATCTGGAAAAGGTCCATAATGTGCGGGTGCCCGATCTGGGGGTGAGTTGTGCCTCGAGTGGGGATGACGGATTGCTGTTGAGTGAGCCGGTTCTCCTGATCGAGATCCTCTCGCCGAGCAATCACCGCGAAACCTGGGCGAATGTCTGGGCCTATGCTTCGATTTCCAGTGTGCGGGAGATCCTGGTTGTTTCTTCCGTATCGGTTGGCGCGGACCTCCTGCGGCGTCGGCCGGACGGCACCTGGCCCGAGCAGCCTGAGACCGTCACAGGCGGCGATCTATGGCTGGAGAGCATCCATTACGCGGCACCGTTGATAGACTTCTACCGCACCACCCGGTTTGCCGCTGGCCGCTGATTCTCTCTGCCATGCGCTTCGCCGCTTTTTCGTCGGCCGGATCGATGATGTGTTCTCTGCCCTGAACCGGCGGCACTGGTTATGCTGATGGGTTCGGTTGGCCGAAGCGGGTGGTAAGATAGGTATCGATCCTGGCCGGGGAACGGATCGGGTTCGTGCCAGCGACGGTCGGTTCAGCCGCCGCGCCATTTTGTTTCCGGTTGGGTTCTTGCCATGCTATGAGGATACGTATGTCGAGCGCGATCAAATTCCCGGCCCGGATGACAGTGGCGGAATTTCTGGACTGGTGTCCCGAAGATGGCCAGAGATGGCAACTGGTCGATGGCGAACCGGTCGCCATGGCACCCGCGAGCACGACCCATGCCCGCATTCAGGCGGAGATCACTGCTCTTTTGCGCAACCATTTGGTTGAACGTGGCGGTCCCTGCGATGTACTGACCGCGCCCGGCGTTACGCCGCATCTGGAAAAGGTCCATAATGTACGGGTGCCCGATCTGGGGGTGAGTTGTGCCTCGAGTGGGGATGACGGATTGCTGTTGAGTGAGCCGGTTCTCCTGATCGAGATCCTTTCGCCGAGCAATCACCGCGAAACCTGGGCGAATGTCTGGGCCTATGCTTCGATTTCCAGTGTGCGGGAGATCTTGGTTGTTTCTTCCGTATCGGTTGGCGCGGACCTCCTGCGGCGTCGGCCGGACGGCACCTGGCCCGAGCAGCCTGAGACCGTCGCAGGCGGCGATCTATGGCTGGAGAGCATCCATTACGCGGCACCGTTGATAGACTTCTATCGCACCACCCGGTTTGCCGCTGGCCGCTGACCCTTTATCGGTCTGCCAGGCCGTTTCTTTCGGTCATTCGCTTGCCTGCATTACTGTAGGCTCGATTGATCACACGAATTGTCAGTCATCACCGATTGCCCGATCGAGGTCGAGGCTACCCTGGCTATAGGCGTGATCGATGCGTTGGCAGGCGAGGGCGAAGTAGCGGGGATCGATTTCGATTCCGATGAAACGCCGACCGAGTTTGGCGCAGGCGACGCCTGTGGTACCTGAGCCGAGGAAGGGATCGCAGACGGTTTCACCTGGATCGGAAGTCCAATCCGCCAGCCAGTCGAAATGCCGCTGGGCGCGGCTGCATGGGTGTCCGTTCGGTGGGCGGTGGACCGGCTGTACCATCGGGCCGCGTCCGGGGACTAGGTTACGGCCGCGTCCGCGGGCGACGGGATCGCCGAACCAGTGGGCGAGTTCATCACCGCCGAGGCCACGGCCGATGTAGAGCGGCATGACGAAGGGCAGTTGGATGGTCCGGAAGAAGGGCAGGCGGGGCGGCACGGTACTGAGGAAGCGTGGATCGCAATCGCAGCGCAGGACGGCGATGAGCCGTTTGACCGGCGGCAGGATGGTCATGGTGTCGGCCCAGAGACCGTAGGGGTTATCGCTGCCGGGGATCAGGCCAATGGGGCAATTGGGCCAGACCGGATCGGTGAGGATGACATCGATATCGCGCATATCCCGGAGCAGGTCGCGGCTGTCGGCCCGGAACAGGGTCGCATCGCCGATGATGACCCGTTCCACGGGCGTGATCTGCCGTTCCGCTCGCCCTGGTTCAGAAAGTGCCGGCGGGGCCGCCGTAGGGGGAGGGCTGGGCACCGATGGCCCAGGGGGCGGTTTCGTAATCGGGGCGGGTCAGGGTAACGGCGGGATCGTAGGGCTTGACGATGGTGCCCATACGGTTGGCGACCGGGGGTTCCCAGGTCGCATGGGCGCTGGCGTAGGGCATCCAGGGGTTGAAATAGGGGTGGTAGACGTGAGGGGCGGGCGGGGCCGAGTAGTCGGCCGAGGTTTTGACGTTACCGCCGGCACAGCCGGTCAGGGCGGTCAGGGCGGTCAGGGCGGTCAGGGCGGTGAAGATGGCGGTTCGGCTTGCGAAACGCATGATGGCTCTCCTGCGGGTGGAGAGCCATCATCGATCCGAGCGATGCAAGTCGGAAGGGCTGGTTATTTTTTCGGTTCGCTGCGCTGATCGGGGGGGACCAGAATGGGATCCCACCAGGATTCCCAGGCGCAATCGTAAGCGTCGCCGCCCTGTTCGGGGATTTTGAGTAGGCGGCGGTAGTGGTTGAAGGCGTAGATCAGGTTTTTCCATGCATGGACGGTACAGGCGTGGCTATCCTTTTCGTGATCGAGACGATCTTCGGTCTGGTGGAGTTTCTGCGTGAGGAGGGCGATTTCGTGATCACGCAGGGCGATTTCGTGATCACGCAGGGCGATTTCGTGATCACGCAGGGCGATTTCATGTTTGCCTTGGGCGATCTTGACGTCACGGATGGCGATGACGGCTTCGCGTTGGGCGACTTCGGCGTCTTTTTTCTGGACGGCGACATCGAGATCGATCGCGTGGTTGCGCAGGCGGATGTATTGTGCGCGCAGGTTATCGTAATCCTGCTCGAGTTCCATGAACTCGCGCCGCACGGCCAGGCCGTTCCGATAGGATTGGGTGGCACGGACGATCCCGTCTCCGATGATGCTGCCCTGAATGAACCCGAGGGCGGCGCTGCTGCCATAGTCATCCATAATCGGTCTCCCTTACGGCCTAGTCTGCCGCGTCTTCGGCGGGGGGGATGATGTCGGTTCCCGCGTTCAGCGTGGCATCCGTCCCTGAAGCGCCGCTGCTATTGTTACCATTATTGCTGTTGCCGCGTCCACCGCGATTTTGCGAAGCTGGACCGCTCAGGCGGCCCGATCCGCCACCTCCGGCCAGGCGACTGATCCCGGCGGAGGCGAGTCTTGCGTCCATTTCGCCCTGATAAACGCGGTTGATTTCGCCGACGGTGCCGCGGGTACCCTGGGTGGTGGTGGCGAGGGCGAATTGTTCCATATCGACCCGGCTGGCGGGTGCGAACCCGACCCATTTGATCACCTGGTAGGGCACCTGGCTGATCATCCGGAATCCCATGACGGCCCAGGTCATTTCGATCACCACGAGCATGGCGAGGAGGACGATCACCCCGAGGATGTTGGTGAGGACGTAACCTTGCTGGAATACGAAGTCGGCTCCGAGGTTGAAGGTCTCGAAGGTCAGCCAGGACATGACCGTGAACACCCAGTAGCCGAGCATCAGGCCGAACAGCATCAGCACGGGGCGGAACAGGACATTGAACAACAGGCTGTAGCCGTAATAAGCGCGGCCGTGAAAGCCTTCTCCCTGATAGGTCATATGGGCGAGCATCCAGAGCGGGACCGCGATCATCGCCTCGATCACCAGGATGAACCAGCTTGCGACGCCGGCGATCCACATGGTCAGGGGAATCATCGGCATAACGAAGGCGAGAATCAATCCGGGAACCAGCAGTGCCATGCACAGGGTGAAGACGAAGCTGCCAAGGACACCGCCATCGAAGACCTTGGCGGCTACGGCGGCCGCCTCCCCTTCGGGAAACACCCGGACGATCCGGGCCCAGAGGCCTTTGGCGTTTGCGGCTCGGAGGCCACCGATGGCGACCATCGCACCGGTCGAGGCCACGATCATTTTGGAGCCGACGATGGCCATGCTGGCGAAGGGGTCCTGCCAGACCCCGGCAGTGGGGGCGAGGGCCTGGGTGAGGTTGTTCAGCAGGATCTGGTTGATCGACATTCGCTTGAGCAGGAACGCCATGGGACCCGTTGGTGTGGTGCCGGCCTTGTCGCCGATGCCGCTTGGGGGTGACGCACTATCGTTGGTTGTGGCGTTGTTTTCGATTTCCTGCATGAATTTGGCTGTGGCGATCATGGCGGGAGCGATATCCGAAGCGATTGCCGGTCCGATCCCGGAATAGCTTGGCTTCGCCGGCGTGCCGAGGGTGATGCCGAGCATCGACAATGTGGCTCCGTTGATCTGCGCGATTTTCCAGAAGTAGGCACCGGCTCCGGCCCAGCCGAGATTTTCCATTTGTTGTTCGGCGGTGTCGAGATTGCCTTGGGTTCCCTGTGCCGTGCGGAGCGTGGCGATGACGTTGGTGGCGGCAGTGGTCATCAGATTGACCAATTGATTGGTCGCTGTGACGTAGGTGGCCCAGAGCGGTTGCAGGGCGGCGCTGTTGCGGGTGGTCCACCAGGTATTGGCGGCGGTTTGGGCGGCGGGCCGGATGGTGGTGCCGAGGACGTAGTTGATGTCGGCGAGGATATTAGCGGACATGTTGGTATTCACGCCGTCGATGGTCTGGGCACCGTTGCCGGTCTTGACCTCGATCGATCCACAGGTCGGGTTGCTACCAGTCTGGTTGCCGATGAGGCTGTAGTTGAGATCGATGAATCCGCTGGATCCGCTGCCGCCGGTGACCTCGCCGGGCGGCGGCACTTCCTGGTCGTTGTTGGCGGCGTCATTGATCAGGGCGCGGCAGACTTCGGAGTTGATCAGTTCGGCGACGAGGGGTTCGACATTGGGAATCTGTGGCTTGGTGATCGGCAGGCCCTGGGGGCCGATCGCCTGGATGGCATTGTTGTAGATCGTAGTGGCTCCCCCGATCGCCCATCCTGCGATCTTGATCACACCGCCCTGTCCGACCGAGAATCCGGTGGCCAGCGGGATCATCATGATGGCGGCGAAGCCCATGCGGACCGGGGACCAGGACGATGTTTTTTCGCTGAGCACGCGGCCGGTCTCGGCCCCGCGATGGATTTCGATGATGGTGCTGTAGGCGACGTACGCCATGGCGATCAGCATGACGAGGGCGTTGAGATCGCCGAGCATGATGCCGATGACGGTCTGTTCGCCGCCCAGGCCGGGGGTGTTGGGATTGCCGGTCAGGGGAAACAGTTCGTTGAGAATCTGGCTCGACCAGTCGGTGCCCGGCGCGAGTTGCTGCCAGGTGATGTTGGCCGGAGTGGCACCGGCGGCATGAGCCGTGGCCATCATGACGCCCAGGAGGAGAAGCGGCAGGCAGAGTCGCTTGATGAACGTCATGATGCTGGCCTTGATTGGGTTACATTCCCATGCCGGGGCTGTTGTCCTGCTGAGACTGGCTGGCCGAGCCGGGGGCGAGGTGGAGAACCTGACGGATCGTGGCGATGGCCTGGCGAAGGGCCTCGCGGATTTTTTCGCCGAGGTTTTCGATCATGCTGGTTCCCGGTTCGGTGCCGGGGAAGGCCTGTGCGGCCTTGGCGAGGGTTTCTTCTACCGGCTGGAATTTGGCTTCGTATTCCTTGGGATTGCGTTCGAACCGCCGGTAGGCGGCGTCGAGTTTGGCGCGATCCTCGCCGTAATCGTTGAGCCGGTTCACCACACGGTCGACGGCGGTGGCGAGGGCGTCGTTCTGCTTGAGCGAGGATTCGAATTCTTGGCGCAGTCCGGCGTAACGGCCGTCGGGCCGCATTTCGCTGAGGACTTTTTCGACGTTACCATCTTCGGTCCTGGCGGCGCTGTTGATCCGGGAGACGATATCGCGCCCTGGGCCTTCGACCAGATCTTTCATGGCGCTGGCTGCGGCGAGAGCGGAGCGTTCGGCGTTGGCGGTGAAGGCATCGATCCGGGATTGCGATTCACGCTTGCCGATCGATTCGATCATTTCGGCCATTCCGGGTTCTTCTGCGGTTTTCGGCCAGTTGGGCGGCGCGTCGGCGCGGGCGGTCTGGGCTTCGGTCGGCCGGAGGGGGCCGAACAGGATTTCGCTGGTAGCATCGATGAACGAGCGTGACCGTGCCGGGGTTTCCGTGGTTGCGGTGGCTGACGTCGCGGCGGGCTGCGGGGTCGGGGCGGGGGTTGCGGTGGTCGGTGCTCCAGGGGTTGGGGTGGCTGGTGCGGCTTGGCCGTTTGCGGCGGCCTCGGCGGCTTTGGCGGCGGCGCGTTTCGCGTGGGCCGAGTTGGGGCCATAGGTAAAATCATGCCAGGTCATGGCGATGTCGTTGAGGGTTTTGAGGAAATCGCCGCTTTTGCGGACCGGTGCGATGACCTCGGGGGTACCGACCTTGGCCTGTGCCAAGCCTTCACTTTTCTGCTGTTGCGCGGCCTGTGCCGCCGTCTGGCTCTGGGCGGTCTTGGCTCCGGTTTGATCCAATTTTTCATCAGCCTGACCGACTTTCTGTGATATTTCGTTGGCGGTTTGCTGCGTCGTTTGGGCGGTCTGCTGCGTCGTTTGGGCGGTCTGCTGCGTTGTTTGGGCGGTCTGCCGCGTGCTGGCGGCGTCGGTTTCGCTTTTGCTGGTGTTGCTTCCCATATTCACCACTGCGTCAACGACCCGGTCCTTGAGGCCGGCCAGCCGCGCATTGATTTCGGTGGTCATTTGCGGGTCGGGTTGGCTGCTCACGAATTTTGCGGCTCCCCGGATATCTTCGACCAGTTTTTGTTCCGGCAGATTTTTGGTTGCGCCGAGCAGGGTGCCCATTTCATTGTTGTTGAGTCCGGGCATCGTGGTGGCCCGTTTGGCGAGTTCGTTGCGCAGATCCTCGGCGAGGGTCATGTTTGATCCGGTCAGTTTTTCAACGTCCATCAGCGACCAACCGACCCGCATCCGGTATACCGGATCCTGTAGAACGCCGGTGTTCTGTTGCGCTTCCAGCATCATCTGTTCGATCCGTTGCCGGATTTTTTCCATATCGGCGTGGTTCGACGTGGCGGCGGCTTGTTTGAGCTGTTCCAGGAGGTCGGTCAGAGGGTCTTTGGTTGGGATTTTTGCTGTCGTTTCGGGTTGGGCGGCGGTTGCCGTGACCGTCTCGCGATTCTGGGCGGCGGACATAGCGTCCTTGATAGTTGGGGCCGTGGGGGAAATCACGCCCGGATCAGCGTTGGGGTGGTCTTTCAAGTAGTAGTGCCAGTTGAAGGCCAGTTCGGGCGGTCGGTAGCGTGTGGTGGTGAGGGTTTCGGACCCGATATCGGCGACGAGCCTGCGGGCGTATTCGGCGACGAGTTCGCCGGAGGTGCCCCGGCCGGTGGCGATGGCGAGTTCCGCGTTGGGTTTTTCGGTGAGTTTGGTCAGTTCGGCGCGCAGGGCGTCGCTCGATCCGGTTGAGAAGGAGCCGCCGGTGGCGAGGTAGAGCGTATCGGGGCGCATTCGTTCGATTTGGGCGAAGGCGAGGGCTTCGAGCGGCTGTTCGGTCAGGACGAGGCGTTGCGGGTCTTCTCCGCCGGGCAGGCGGAACAGGCTTTTGTGGCTGCCCCGCAGCATCATGGTATTGATTTCGGGTCCGTTGAGGGTGACGCCGGTGATGGCTCCGTCGGCGTTGCGTTGCGGGAACCAAGCGGTTCCAGCCGGGCCTTCGCGCAGGGCGTCGGTTTTGGAGGCGGCCTCGATGATGCCGGGCGCGATGGCGGCCTGTTCGGTCAGAAATTTGAACGCGGGCGAACCCGGTTCGACGGCGGGGCTGCGGGTCCATTGCCGCGACGGCGGGACGGGTTCGGCTGAGGTTTCGGAGGCGTTGTTCTGGCTCATGATTTTACCTTTAATTGCTGGCGACGGTGGGGATGGGAATGGAGGAGGGTGGTTGAAGCTGGTGCTGGGCGGTGTCGGCGAGGAGAGACGCCTCGATCATGGCGGTCTGCTGGCTGAGGCGGTATTGCGCGACCGCGATATAGTTGCTCTGGGCGAGTTCGACGGCGATTTCGCGTTGGACCGAGGCGGGTGGTTCGGCGACGAGGTTGGCGTGCCACTGGATGTTGGATTCGCGGCGATTGGCATCGAGTTCGAGGGCTTCGAGCCAGCTGGCGGTGGTCACGACCGTTTGGCCTTCTGCCGCAAGTTCGGCTCGTTGGGCGGTGGTCAGGGTGACGGTCGGAGTGCGCTGGGCGATGATGTCGCTGACCACCTGGCGTGCGAGGCTCATCTCGGCATTGTAATGCCGCCGCCAGATGATGGCGTTCTGGCCGGCGTTGCTGGCGAGTTGGCTGCCCCGGATGGCGGCGGGGGCGACCGGCTGGATCAGGACGGTGGCGAAATTGTTGGCGGTATTGAGACCGGTCTGGCCGTCGAAGGTCGACTGGCCCAGGATGGAATCGGCATCCTGATCGGCGTCGGGGGTGGCGGTTTCCTGGCACTCGCCGGCTGAGGCGTCGTTGGCCGAGCAGTAGAGGCTGTAGTGCAGTTTGTTGATCGAGGCGATGCCCTGGGCCATGCCGTTGTAGCTTGGCGTACCGGGCTGGGCCTGGTCTCGTGCGTTCTGGATATTGGCGATCACCGCAGCTGTCGCTGCGGCCTGATTGCCGGCCGCGACGATGCTCTGGCCATTGGTCAGGCTGTCGCAGGTCTGCGGCGTGACGACGTGTTGCTGGACGATTTGTGCGTCCGCCATCTGCCGGTTGACGATGGCGTTGGCCTGATTCGAAGCGTCGACGATTTGTTGGGTGGCACCGACTTGTCCCTTCATATAATTGGACAATTGGGTGAAGCCGTCGCCGAGCTGGTTGTTGATATAGGTCTGGACGCTTTGCAGTTTGCCGCTCAATGCGTTCTGCATGGTGGTCACGTCGGTGCCGACCGTCTGCACCGCCTGGATCAGCAACACGATGTCGCCAAGGCCGAACGCCCGTGCGCGTTGGGGGGTCAGGACGGTCGCGCCGAGGATGAGTCCGGTCGCACCGGCGGCCAGCAAGGCGGGGCGCATGATCCGGCGGGCTTTCATGGGCCGACTCCATTGGGGTTCGGGTAGCCGGTGGGCGACATGGCCTGGCCGTTGACGTAGAGGCTGGACTGGCCGGTCCCGTTGAGGCTGGTGCCAATGGAGGCGATGGTTGGGCCGCCGCCACCGAGGTTTAAGGACGGGCAGAAATTGCCGAAGCCCAAATTGCCGAAGCCGCCGAGGTTGAAGCCGGTAATGGTGAGACCACACTGGGCGGTACCCATGGCGGATTGATAGGCCTGGGTGGCTGCGCCGCAGATTTTTCCCTCGACATCCTGGAGCAGATTAGCGGGATTCAGGAGATTGGTGATGACGTTCAGCCCGACGCCGTTGAAAAAATTTCCGAGGCAGGAGAGTTGGGTGACCGATTGTGGGGCCTGGACGATCTGGTTATTGGCGGCGATCGCTGCGGTGATGCCGGTTGCGGCGGCCTGGGCGAGAACGGCGCAACCGGTGGTGCTGCCGGTATTGGCGGTGCTTCCGCCGGGTGCTCCTTGGGCGAGGGCTTGCGGGATCGGCGTGAGCGCAAGGCTGAGGGCGAGGCATCCTGCGCTAAGCCGCCCGATGGTAGGGGTTTGGGTGATCATGGGGTGCTGTCCTGTGCGATGCGACAGGCCTCGAGCAATGCGGCGAGGCGATTACTGGAGAAAATCCGCCGGAGCAGTTGCTGGCGGTGGAGGAACCCGACGGATTGGCGAATTGCGTCACCGGTTCCGTCCGGTCCGGGTGTAGCCAAAGCGCGCATGATTGCCTGACCGTTCGGCACGGCTTCGCTTGCCAGCCAGTCGATCACCCGGGCCTGACGGGCAAGGCTGATCCGTGCCAGGACACCGGCGAGCAGGGGCCGGTCGGGTTCGCTGCGGATCGCTTCGGAAAAAAGCTGGGGATCGCCGTCGAGTGCCCGGTCGAGGGCGGCTCCGAATCTGAGAACGGCGTTTTCGCACGGGGCATCCGCTTCGATCGTGTCGCGATCGGGGTCAATGGGATCTTCCAGCAATAGACCAAAACCGGCGGTCCACGCCGCGAGGGCGATGGGGTTGAGATCAGGCATGCGGCTCACCTCCTGACCGGCAGGGTCGGACCGCACGATGAAAGTGCGAAGCCGTTTTTAGGGCGGAGTGCGCCGATCGATATGCACCATGACCGGGGTGATGGTTGCCGAAAGCCCGGCATGGGCGAGCACGGATTGCAGGACGTCGTTCCAGGGCCTCCCGCCGCGCCACGACACTCTTATAGTTTGGATATTCACCGAAGGTCTCACCACGACCAGGATCCCTTTTGGTACGATCTGGCGCAGGGCGAATGTCAGTGGGACGTTGTGGCCGAAGCCGTGGATGACCGGAAATGCCAGAGATTTCCAGGAACTTTGCGAGGATTCAGGTTTTGGACCCGCTGCCAGTGAAAAATTGGCGTAGGCCGGTAGCGTCGCGACGATAACGGCGATCGCGATTCCGGCCGACATTCTGGCTGACTGCCGCTTTGTCCGGTGCATACTCGGTCTCCTTCAGCGTTCCGGACGTCAATATAGTTTCGAGAGATGAAAGTCGGGCAGCCGGAAAAACCAATGATCGTCATCAGACTGTCATTAGCCTGAGGAGTAGAAGTAACAATGTCGTGATTCGGCTGCGAGGCAGCCGGGCGGCACGGTCGGACCCCGACGATTTCACAACTCTGCAGGTAGATGCAAAGAATAATACGTCGTCGATGCGGAGTTTAACGCGATTTGTTAGGCGTGAGTCGTAACCCGTTGTTACCGAGTCGTTTTCTCACGGCGCTGGTTCAATACCGTGCAGCAACTTCAAGGCGAGTCTGTCTGTATTGTTGTTTTGTTTTGCGGTTACGGTGGTACGGCAATGGGGGTGTTGGGGGCGGGATGCACAGACCGATGAAAGTACGATGCGTTATTTTCGCGCGAGGCCATGACATATTGTGCTTGTTTTTTCTGAGGCCTGTGCAGCATCATTCGCAATGACCACCGCGCCGGTGGCGGGTCCGCCGTTGGAGCTTTGGAGCCTGTGCGGTTAATGCATGGAGGAGTCACGTGTCGACATCATATGGTGTCAGCGCGCTACCTGGCGCGCGTCGTAATTTAACACCCAACTACAGTCTTTGTAGTAATCACGACATAAATACTGTGCAGCATGCCGGCAGCGGGTTGTCAAGTGGCATTCCGCCGGCGCTACGCCAGGGTCTGATCAAGACCATGATTCTGCGGGGCGTTTCGCGCGACCTGCTGGCAGCGATTTTTGCATGTGAATCTGAAGCGATTCTTGACGTCGCGGTCGATCTGAATCTCCCGACCCCACCGTCGAAGAAAATCCGTCTCGCACCGGATGACGCGCCAAACCACCGGCTGTTCAGCGCGCGCGCGTTGCGGGCATTGCTGCATTTGTGGCTCAGCCCGCTGCCAATCGAGGATGTGGCGACCCAGCTGGGGCGCACCCCGGAGTCGGTAAAAAGGAAAGCGCGAAGCGTCGGTTTGATGCTGCGCCAGCGGGCGGACTGGCAAGGTCTCGCGGACCGTCTTGGCGACCTCGGCACGTGGGCACCGCCGGTGGCCGCCTCCTCCCCAGCGATTTCGGGTGAGGTGCTGGCCGGGCCACCCGCTGACGTAGCGCCCGCGGTACCCCTGAAACGACGGGTTTTTAACCCCTGGACCCTGGAACGTACCAAGTTCCTTTGCGAGGCGTGGCTGGCGGGGCGGTACGCCCACGAAATCGGAGCCAGCCTTGGTGTCAGTGCGGCGGCCGTTGCATCGCGCGCGGTCCGCGCGAGTCTGCCGAAACGGACCGTTCAAGCGGACGGCACACTTCGCGTGACGGTGACGGGCTATATCTGCCTGGACAAATCTCGTGGCGAGTATTTCTGGTCCGACCGTAGCCGGTATGCCGAGCAATCCGCGTATCGGGTGGCACAGGCCCGCAAAAAGAATCACGGGTCGATCGCAGCCTGACACGAAAAAAAATCTTCCGACTTTCATCGTGACGGCCTTGGCTGGTGTGGTGGCGGTTGGAGTGACGACGATGATGAATAAAAAAGAGGCGATTTCGCACAAACTGGTGGATCCGGCGTTTTTGCTCCGCCTGGTCCGCATTCAGCAAGGCGCAAACACGGTGTTTGCGGCCGCATTTCTGCTTGTTGCGCTGGCGTGGGGGTGGCAGCGCCTCCACCCACCGGCGGCGATTCTCATTGGAACATCGCGCGATGGGCGTCCGGTCGCGGTGGTTCCCCTGAACAAACCGAACTTGTCGGATCGAAAGGTGCTCCAGTGGGTGAGCACGACCGTCCGCCGCGCCTACGCGATCGACTGGCGCAATTATGCGCGTCAACTTGACGACGATGCCGACAGGTTCACCGTCGCGGCCTGGGATCAATTCGGTGCGTCATTGAAAAAATCTGGAAATCTCAAGAAGATAAGGTCGGCGCGGATGGTTGGCTGGGTGAAACCCGATGGTGCGGCCCGGATCGTCAACCGTGGCGTTATTGGTCGGTATTTTACCTGGGAGATCGTCGATCCGATCACGGTGTATTACGAAAACAACGACTATGAGATCACCGATCGGCTCGCGGTGAAACTATTTGTCCGGCGGGCCGCGTTTGGCCATGACCATGCCGGGGTGGCGATCGAGCAAATCAATGCGGTGCCGCGATGAGCGTGGCGGTGGAGAGTGTCGTATCGGCAGATCCGGCCGGGGCGGTGACAGCGCGCGGCGATCGGGTCGAGACGGCGGGTGAAGCCACCCACCTCTATCGTCGATTGGTACGGGCGACCGGGATCTCGATCGTCCAGGGCGTACTGGCCTGCGTTGGTCTTGTGGTCCTCGGCCCCAGCCTGGTTGCCCGGCCGATGCCACAGGTCGAGGCGATAGGGCGGCACGACACATTTCAGGTTGTGCCACTTGGAAGTCCAGCGATGAGCGATTCCTGGATTTCCCACTGGGCAGCGCGGACCATCGCCACGGCGTACGCGATCAATCCGGTCGATTTCAAGGATGGGCTTACGAAAGTGCGGCATCGATTCACTGTGACCGCATGGCGCGCCTTTGCTGCCTCGTACAAAGCGGGCGGCGCGTCGAGCGATCTGGAAAAATTGCTGTCGGAAGAGTTGATCGGGTTTGCCCAGACAACGGCTGATCCGGTGATTGTGCATCGCACGTTCGGGCGCGAGGCAAATTTTACGGTGGTATTTCCTCAGATCGTCACCTGGGAGAATGCGAACGAGGAAATTTCGCGGCGGTATATCGTTCATGTGGTTGTGCGCCGGGCGTCGCTTGGTCGTCATCCGTCTGGGCTGGCGATTACACAATTCAGCGCCAGTGAGGAGGGAATCTGAGATGCGGCAATGGTCATCAGCATGGTCGGCGATTTTACTTGCCATAAGTTTCGCGCCAGGGTCTGCTTTGGCGCAAGCAAGCGGACAGGGCGGCGGAACAGCTGCACCGCCGCCCTTTGCCGCGCCTGTCGGGTCGAAACATCCGGCGTTCGATGCGGCGGAGCGGACCGCAATCCCGCTCGAACCCTGGATGATCAGCCGCCTGGCGCATCGATACCATCAGGACGAACAGGCCGAGACTGCGGCGACGATTCCGATGGACGCGGTTCCCGCGACGACGTCGGTCGCGGTCAGTTTCGGACCAAATCAGGTCTCCAATATCGTCCGCACGGTGGTGGGGTACCCGAGTTCGATCACCTTCGTCGATTCCACCGGAGCCCCTTGGCCGGTGGCATGGACTGCCGCGAGCGATGCGGCGGGCAAGGGCGGTGCCGGTGATTGCACGGGGGGTGCTGGGTCGGAAGCACCGGCGGCCGGTACGCCCGCGGTGATGGCGACCGGTTCCACCGTCTGCGTACCTGAGAAAGGCTCGAACACTTTGGAAATCATGCCGATGGCCCGCTACGCGCGGGGCGGGCTGTTGGTTGATCTCAAGGATTCGCCGCAACCGTTGTCGTTCGTGCTGGTATCCGGCACGAAAATCTATGATTCGACGGTCGATGTCCGCGTGCTGCAATCGGGTCCGGAGGCCGCGCCTGCGATTGTTGCGCGGCAAAATGCTCCGGAAACCGGGGCACCGTTCCTCACCGCGATGCTCAATGGCACACCGCCTGCGTCAGCCGTCCCGCTGGCGGTGGTGGGGGCGTCGCCCGAGGATGTCCGCGCGTGGCGGTACCGGCACCAGTTGTTCATCAGGACCCGCGACACCGTGCTGTCCCCTGAGTGGGATGCGAGCGAGCACTCGGTTGGCGGGGTGGCGATCTATGCCATGCCGCCGACGCCGGTGATTCTGATGTCGGCGGGCGGTCACGCGTTTTCCGTCAGTTTCAAGGAGGATTGACCATGGCGATTTTTCCCGGATTGCGCGGCAAGCAGCGTTCGATCCGGCGGATCGGGGTGATTGGCGGCATTCTGACCGTCGTGCTCGGTTTGGGGGCCTATCACCTTCTGAGTGGCGGCAGGGTGAAACCGATTGCGGTGACCGCTTCGAAACTGCCGGATGCCGATGCGACGCCGGGCGGCGAACACGCGACACCCTATATCCGCAAAGTCACCACCGAGGCGATCCGGCGTAAAGCGCGACGGGCCGAACAAGAGCATGTGTCGGCCACGGCCGATCTGCCGCCGGCGAACCCGGCGACGCCGGTATCGGAGCAGGTGTCCTTGCCGCCACCCGTGAATCCCGAGCCGCAGACAACGCCGACCCGTTACCCGCCGGCTCCCCCGGCACCGCCATCCACTCCGAGCGTCAACATGGCGCGCTACGACGCCTATACGGCTGCGCTGAAGAAGATTTCGCTGGGTGGCCCGTCGTACGTCACTCATGTTTATGTGAAGGACGTTTCGCCGACACCGGTCGTCAAGGCGTTTGATCCGCCTTCGACGATCCGCTCCGGTGGGACGGCAGTGCCGCATGCGGTGTCGGTGGTACCGGCCGCGACGGTGTTGATTCCAGCCGATCACGGAATTTACGGTCGTACGCTGACTGGGGTGAGTAGTGATCAGTCGGATGCGACGGTCGTGGTACAAGCTGAGAGTGGTCCGATCGCGGGTGACCGGATGAGCGGGGGATTTTCGACCGAGGGTGACCGTCTCGTGGTCAAACTGACAGAACTCTCGCTACGCGATGGCCAGCAGGTGCCGATCGATGCCGTTCTGGTGGCACCGGATTCGATGGATGAGGCGGTGGCGACCGGGGTGGACCATCACTATGCGACCCGGTTTATCCTGCCGATTGCCGCGGCATTCGTCGAAGGTCTCGGGCAGGCGGTGGAGACCGCCAATTCGGTGGTCCAGGAAAGCGCGTTGGGCGGGATCACGGCGTACAATCATCTTAATCTCGGTCAGGAACTTGGGGTTGCGGCGGGCACGGCGGGGCAGACGGCGGGGCAACTGATTCAAGAAGCGGCACCGCATGGCCCGACTGTGACGCTGGCGTCCTACGCGGACGTCGGGGTCCTGTTTCTCAAGCCGGTCAAAGTGCCGGCGGGCGAGCATTGAGGCTTGGCACTTTCATCGTCTGGCCCAAAACTTGCCGCTTCAGCAAGGAGATTGACTATGGATGCGATCGTATTACCTCACGACATGCCCCCTCCGGACGGGCGGCCGATCGATATCGAGGAACCGGCCGGCGAAGATCCGGCCTTTGTTCTGCCTGAACCGTCTCACGCCGGCGTCCCTCCCGAGGAAAAGAGTTCGGTGAATCCGGCAGATACCCAGGCCGCGCCGATAGCGGCGGGATCGGCGCGGCGGTCGCGCGGGAAGTCGCGCCGGCAAGGGCTTCTGTTCGCGTCGGCCGCGGTTGTCGTGGCGGCGGCGTCGGGGGGCATGATTTTTCACAAACCATTGCTGGCTGTCTGGGCACGGTTGCGGGCACCTCATCCCACCATGGTGTCTGGGACGATCCCGTTGCCCAAACCGCATAGTCCCGCCACCTTGTTGAAGGCGGGTGGCTCTGGGCATTCCCCGATGAAACCGCTCGACAACAGCATTGCCGGATTTTCGGTCGTCCCGCGCGACCATAACACGCCGGCATCGCCCGGCACGGTGGGGCACCTCAATCCCGACAAACCGGCCAAACCGGCTCAGATCCCGCTGGGGGGACGTATAGTTCGGACGGCGGCATCACCGCCGGTCAAACCCGGGACGGTCTCTGCCGGGGCGCTGAAACCCGGCGCGGGGCAGAACCAGGCTTCCGCCGCTACCCCCACCATGATCCCGGTTGCCCATCCTGCGATGTCTTCAGGGGGGAGTGGTGGAGCGAGGCAGGCTTCCGGCTCCCTGCCGTCGTCAGGGACCGCGGCAGGGGGGCAGCCAGAGGCGGTGCCGAAGCAGCCTGTGCCGCCGGCGCAAACGGCTCTGGTCGGGCCGATTCCGCCGAAAGGAACTCTGCAATCGATTCCGCATCCGGTCGTGGCGGCGGCAAAGCTGGTCGCGGCACCGGCTTCGCGCACCGATGAAGTCAGGACCGATTCGCTGGTAGCGGCGCTGGGCCGGCTGGTGGGCGAATTGCGCAGCGAGACCGCCGCTGAGGCGGTGCAGATCGCGGCATTACAGCATCATACCGACGCGGAATTGACCGCGTTCAACCAACGGCTGACGTTCGATCAGGCACACGAGGCCCTCGCGCGTGCGGCGGCACGTCCGATCCCTTCCAAAGTCCCCGCCGCGTCCGATCGGGTTTTCCCGGCCGCCTCCAGAGCTGTGCCTCCGGTCAACCCGGCGTCCTATTCAATTCAGGCCGCCAGTCCCGGCCTTGCGATGATCGTGCGCAACGGCACCACCTACGAGGTTTCGGTTGGCAGTATTGTACCGGGGGTCGGCCGGGTGATCGCCATCGTGGAATCCGGGTCGACTTGGGTGGTGCGCACGGATCATGGTGTGATTCCTTAGGACCGGTCCGATGCAGGGGTTCGTTAATTTTGCGACGGACATTGCGAATGTCCTGAGTCTGCTGATTCCGTTTATTTGTTACATTGTCGGGGTGTCGTGTTTTCTGCTTGCCGGTTACGGCGCGTGGCAGATGATGAAACCGGGAACAATCTGGTCAGGGAAAAAATATTTGCCGCCGCTGCTGATGTTGTTCGGTTCCGTGTTGCTTTCGTTCAACGAGTTCCTGAATTTTTCCAACAACAGTTTCGGGGGTGGGACCCAGACCAATATCCAGAACGGGTTCATGCCCTTTCGCGCCCCGAATATCGGAACGGCTGGATTTGTCGGCGCGACGCCGGAGCAGACGTTTTTCAATTTGGTCAAGATCTTCGCGAAGTTCTTCATTGCCTATGGCGCGTTCAACGTGCTGTTGGCGTGGCTCGGTACGAAGGGGGTGGCTGAGGGCAAGCGACGGCATGGCTATTCGCTGCCGGGGATCCAGTTCGTGTTCGGAATCGCCCTGATGAACATCGTCGCGATTTCGACAACCATGATGGGGTATTTCACATGAGGTCCGAACCAAAAACCGTCGATTCGATCGACAATTTCGAGTTCCGGGTGGTCTCCTTGCGGATAGCGAACGCTCCGGGCGGGGATGGGTTCCGGCGTGACGCCCTCGAGGGGCTGGCGGGGGAGGATCGCAAACGCGTCATCGATGAAGCGATCCGGCGGCAGCGCGAGGCGCAGGTCCGTCGGGAGATCGCGGCGGGTGCGCGGAACGATTACGAGTATTTTCTCAACTCGTTAGCCGAAGCCTTGTGCGGTCTGCCCAATCCCGAACGGGGACGCCGGCTGCGCCGAATGCCGGAAGTTCTCCGGCGCTATGTCATGCCCTTGATCGGGCAATATCAGGACGCCGCGCGGGATTTTCTCGATCGGGCCGGGATCTCCCGATCTGCTGTGGGTGAATGATCACGCCTTTTTGAGCGGAGATTTTTGAGCGGAGTCGCGATTTTTCGCATCCCACTTTCATCGTTCGCCCCGAATCTCGACGGCGGGAGGGAATGGTCCCTCCTATTTGCGGAGCTTGAATTGTTATGAAAACAACTGAGTTTACCCCCAAACTTCGCCGCTGCCTGAGGTCGCGGCGGATGCGGGGGGTGGCGCTGGCGGCCATTGCGATGGCCGCTTTCGCGCATACGCCGGCGTTTGCTGCTGGTGGGGCGATCGCCGGCGGGTTGGGCGGGCATATGGAGACGGGATCGGGCGACCTGCTGGCTGGAGCGACCTATATCGGCGATTTGTTCAGCTACGCGTTCGCGCTCTTGGCGGCGTTAGCGAGCGGCTATACGTTTTTCCACAATCGCAAGAACCCCAACTCGAGCGAACACCGTCTTGGCTATGCGATCGCCGGTCTCATCGCGACGGGATTTTTTGCGACTTTGCCGAGCGTCGTCAATTACAGTTCGCAGACGGTCAGTCAGAAGGCCGCTTTTGTGACCGGCCAGCAGCAGCAGCTGACCTTCGGCCAGGGCTGATCGGAGCGAACGAGTGGCAGCGGTCATGGCATTTCTTGTTCTGCGTTTCGGGGTTCATCCGTCGAGTCTCGGCGGCTATGCTACCGGCCTGGTGGGCAAGGATGTGATCGCTGCCATTGCCGGGCGCGATCACTTTATCTGTCGTTTCTGCGGATTGCCGGTTCCCGGTCATCCGCAGATTTTTTTTCTCGACGGCGATCGGCGTCACGACCAGCCGGACAATCTCGCCACGGCCTGTCTGGCCTGTGCTCTGGTCCAGGGGGGTGCCCGCTATACCGCGGCGGCTGAAATCATCCCGGTCTGGCTACCGGAGATGTCCCAGCGCAGTCTCAATCGTCTGATCTCAAGCCTGCATGAATTGGCTCTCGGCGTCAGTCTGCCGGTGAATTTCAGCCGGGCACCGGCGCACGACACGGCGCAGGCTCGCCTGATCCTCAAACTCTGGAGCGGCTTGGCTGAACGCCGGGCCACCCTCAAGGAGATGACGGGCCTGCGCAATGTCGCCGATTTCGTCGATGCTTGTCTCGCTCACGATCCCTATCGTGGCCGGTGTCCTGCGGGTCTTGGTCACGGCCTGCGATTTCTGCACCGTGGCCGATATTTTGCCGATGGGCAGGACATCTATCCGCAGGTTCTCGCGTGCCGTGTTGCTAAGCCGGCGGTAGTTCTGGCGGCATGACCGCCCATTCGGAGTAGAAAATGATGTCCGTCCCCAATCCCCGGAAATCCATCACACCGATCATGCTCTGTGTACTGGCAGTTCCACTTGTCCTAGCCGGCTGTTCGAGCCGCAAAGGCGAGATGATGAGTGCATTGAAGCAATATTTCGCCAAGCCGGGCAATGCGCTCACTTATTGCGCGGATCTTCAGTTGCCGGGACAGTCGACTTATCACACGACTTATACAACGACGTTTCTCTCCTATTACGCGCCCGACTTCACCAAGACGATCAGTGCCGCCCATCCGATTGTCTATGTCGAGACGCCGACTTCCGGCCAGGCGTCGGCGACTGGCCGGAAACGGCCGGCTCTCGTCACCTATTGGCTGAAGCATCATTTTCTCGCCACCAGGACGACGACATTTCACAACGGGGAAGATTTTATGCCGGACGGCTCCCTGTTGTCTCCGATAACGGTATATGTCTGGAAGCACCGGGTTCCAAAAGGTTTCGGTGGCATAGCGACGATACGCGAGTCCACCGGGAAGCCCCTGGAAGGGCTGGTCCCTGGGTTTTTCACGACGACTGAGCAGGTGCCGTGGATCACCAGCTATTGTGGTGGTCAGATCAAGCCGGTGCGGATCGTCAGCTTCACCAAACCAACCGCGGCCAATGGCGTCACCGTCTCCCAGGTCCGTGTTGCCTTTGCGCTGCACGGAATACCGTCGTGGTTCTATGCCAAGCCGGCGCAGGTTCAACTGGGTCGCGGTGCGCCACACAGGGCGATGACCCGCACCCTCGTGATGACGCAGACCTCCAACGGTTGGTCGGTGACGAATGTCGATGGCCTGGTTCCGTTGATCTCCACGGTCCATGTCGCGAAGTTCCGTTGGCTCGCGGCGGATCGAGGATTCTGACATGTCGGTTTTATCCACCTTCGCCAAGCTGGCCGCAAAAATTTCGTTTCTGATGCCGTCACCTTTGTATGCTTTCTGCGACTTGGAAACCACGGATGGCCGCTCCCTGATCACCCGCGAGGGAGATTATGTTTCGCTCGTGCGGATCCATGGGTTGACCCATTTGATCGGCGAGTCGGCGACCGATGAGATCGTCGAGACCCTGCGGCTTGAATTGCAGGGCGCGCTGGAGGCGAAAGGGCAGGGACTCCAGTGCTGGTTTGCCTGCGATCCCAACCAGACCGAGTCCGCGCTGAGCGCATTGCTGGCCGGACCGCGGGCGGTCGCGCGTGAAATGGGCATGTCGTTTGAGGACATTTTTGCCGAGCGCGCCCGGATCTGGCGCAAAGTGATGCGCTGGGAGGATTGTTATCTGGTGCTGTGGACACGGACATCGATGCTTTCGCGCGAGGAGGAGGTTCAGGCGCGGAGCGAGCAGGACAGTGCCGCCCGGGGCGCGCCGAGGATCGGCACGTCCGGCCTCAAGGCGCAGAATATTTTCCTCGCCTCGGAGATTCTGGGCGTGAAGCACATTGCCTTCGTGACCCGGGTGATTGCGGCATTCCATAATCAGCACATCGTCCTCGAGGAGATAGCGCCGCGTGAGGCACTGGTCACGATACGCGAGGCGCTTTATCCTGAAACGCGCGACTCCAACTGGGGGCCGGTCCTCCCCGGCGATCCGATCCGGATCCGGATGCCCGATATCGGCGAGAAGCCTGCCGCCGATCATGTTCTCTGGCCCAACCTGCCGAGTCAGATTTTCCGCGACGATGCCGAGACGATTGGCAACCGGGCGGTGCGGATCGGCGATCATGACTATGCGGCGATCGAGGTCGTGCTCGGGCCGGAGATTCCCCGGCCTTTTGCCGAGTTGGTCAACCGGTTGGCACGGACCTATGTGCCCTGGCGCGCGTCGGTCTGGCTGGAGAGCGGTGGGCCGGCGACTATGGCGCTCAAGTCGTTCTTCGCCGAGCTACTGGCTTTCGATCCCGTGAATCGTCAGATGGCCAAGGCGTTTGAAGCCTTGTCGCGGATGCAAAAGGATCAGACCGATATTCCGGTGCGGTGGCGGATGAGTTTTGCGACCTGGGTACCTGCGGGTGAACATAAGACGCTGCGCCGCAATGTTGCCGTTCTCGAGCAGCGGATTCAAGGCTGGGGCAATTGCCGGCTCGGCCTGACCGCTGGCGATGCCCTGCAAGCGGTGATGGGGTCTGCGCTCGGTCTCACCTTCGGCTCGACCGCTCCGGTGGGTTATGCGCCGTTGTCCGACGCTTTGCGCATGCTGCCGCTCGCCCGGCCGGCGTCGCCCTGGAGGGAGGGGCCGGTGGTATTCCGCACGCCGGACGGTCGGATCTGGCCGTACGATCCCTCGGGGAGCGGGCGAGCGGCGGTGTTCATTGCGATTCTGGCGGCACCGCGCCGCGGTAAATCGACACTGGCGAACGCGATGAATCTCGGTTTGTGTCTGAGCCGTGCCGGTCTGGGCAATCAGGGTGCCAAGTTGCCGTTGATCGGCAAACTCGATATCGGCAAGAGCGCCCTTGGGTTCGTCCTCTTGCTGCAGGAGGAATTACCGAAGGAGAGACGCCACGAGGCGGTGTTCGTCGAGATGCAGTTCGGGTCGGGTTACGATTTCAACATCTTCGACACCCAACTTGGTTGCCGCTATCCGCTGCGGTTGGAAGAGAATTTTGTTGTCAATTTTCTCTCGCTTGCCACCACGTCGCTCGAGACCGATCATCCGTTCGAAGGAATGGATCAGTTCATCCGGTTCGTTGTGACCGAAGCCTATCGGATGCGGTCCGATCAGGGGGCGAACACGGCACCTGTGGTGTATCAACGCGGGATCGAGCCGCGGGTCGATGACGTCCTCGATCGGATCGATCCGGGTCTGACGTTACTGCTGGAGCGGGCCGGACTCGCGGGAGGCGATGTGCAGACGGGTTCGCCCAGAACCGATGCCGGCAACGAGATTTTCTGGTGGGAAGTGGTGGATTTCCTTTGCCATGCCGGCGAATACCGCTCGGCGGGCTATGCGCAGCGCCGGGCGGTACCGATACTCGAAGATTTGATTTCCGCCGCGCGCAGCAATTCGGTGCGGGACAATTTCGAGAAGATCAAGGCCCATACCGACGAATCGCTGCCCGAGGTGTTCGAGCGCTACATCAAATCCCTGATCAAGATGCTCCCTTCGCTCAACCAGCGCACCTCGATCGATCTCGGCGATGCGCGGGTGATTGTGCTGGATCTCGACCGTGTCGCACCGCGTGGTGACCGGCCTGAAGCGGTGCGGATCACCAGCCTGATGTATATGCTGGGGCGTCATATGATCGCGCGGAATTTCTTTCTCAACGAGACGGATTTGCAGTCGATCCCCAAGCCGATGAAACCTTATCACGCGCGGCGCATTGCCGATGTCAACGAGTCGATCAAACGGCTGGATTACGATGAATACCATCGGACCCGGGGCAGCCGCTATGTTCGCGCGCAGGTGGTTAGCGACGTCCTCGAAGGCGGCAAATGGGGGATCCAGGTTGTGGTCGCGAGCCAGAGCATCAAGCATCTGGACGATGAGCTGATCAGTTACACGAATGAGCGATATCTGCTGGGAGCCGACGATGAGGAGGAGATCGCCGAAATCATCAGGCGGTTTTCGCTTTCGGACGAGGCGGCATCGACGTTACGCCGGCGGCTCAAGGGGCCGGACAGCAAAGGGGGTGGCGCACCGTTCCTGATCCAGGTGACTGCCTATGACCAGAAATACGAGCAGATGCTGGTCAATTCGCTCGGCCCGATCGAGATCTGGGCGTTGAGCACGACGCCGCTGGACATGCAGTTACGGTCCCGGGTCTATCGGCGGTTGGGACCGGCTGAAGCGCGCCGGCGACTGGCCCAGGTTTTTCCCATCGGCACCGCGGTTGCGGAGATCGAGCGGCGCAAGGACGAGCGGATCAAGCACGGTGACGCGGAGGATCGGGCGGAAGCAGGGGTCATCGACGAGATTGCCGGTGAGGTGATCGATTTGAACGGGATGGCGGCGCATTTGCGCGGATCGGATGCGGTTTTCCGTCTTGCCGCCGAGTGATGGTGATGAACCCGCTTGCGCATCCGGGGCAACTGTTGATCCCGCAGCCGGAGCCTTTGAACGTCACGAGTTTCATCAACGATGATCCCGGTACGATCTATTCGAAATTTCATCAGCACTGGTTCGATCTGTTCTATCTCGATGCGTTCCATATCGGCGATCCGGCGCAGCAACTGACGTTCACCATCCTCGACGAATCGCCATTTGAAGATGCGGCGCAATGCTGGCAGGTGCAGGTCGATGATTTTACGCTACGGCTGGTGCATTTTCCGGTGCAGAACGGGTTCGACACGTTCGGCTACCAGCTTCTGACGACCGGGCCGGTGGGAGTTGATCTTCGGCTGACCGCGCCGGACCTGAAAACAGCCTCGCAACGGGTGTTGTCATTACGCAAGTCGCGGGTGCGCCGGCGATCGAATTCACCGCAACGGATGAGTTTTGCCGAAGCGGCGGACATGATTAAATCTGAGAAACCGCTTCGGCGTATCGCGCGGGACGCGCCCTGGATGTATCTGACGCTGCCGGGCCGGAATCCGTCGGTAGCGCGCATGCTGCGGGTCATCGCCGATCCGTATATGGGAACTTTGCGGGAGATGAAGAATGGGACGTTGGACGTGGTGTTCCACGCCCATCGGCTGGTGAGTTTCCCGGTCCGCGACCGGAATCAGGGGATCAGCGAGATGAACCTGCTGTTCCGGGCCGTCTCGTAAATCCGCCCGGTCGGATTGCCCGAAAAAAAATACGACACACCGAAAAAACCGCATCGCACTTTCATCGTCCGATGCCAGCCTCCGGATCGGCAGGAGAGTGAGCATGCGTATGCGTGGTGTCGGTTTCATCGTGAGTGTGATCGGTCTGACGGCATTGACCGGGTGCGCGGCGGCACCTTTGGGATCTCCCACGGTTGCGACTCCCGGCATGCCGAACCTCCAGGCGGCGTTGAACCGGGCGATCCGGCGGACCGATGCCGCGGTCGATCAGTTGAACGGGGTTCCTGTGGTTCGGCTGGCATCGGCGCATTTGTCAGGCGTGGTTCCGGCGGAGTTGCAGCAGCCGATTCAATGGACTTACCGGGGTTACCTCATTCATGCGGTACGGGCGCTCGCAAAAATATCCGGCTACCATGCGATCGTTCAGCGCGCCCGACACGGTCGTCCGATTCCCGTGAGCGTATCGGTCCATCATGTCCCGGTGATTACGGTGATCCGCGAGTTGGGCATCCAGGCCGGGGCGCGGGCGGACGTCGAGGTCGATCCGCGGACCCACACGATCTCGGTGATCGAGACCGGTGCCGCCGCTCCCTCGCCGTCACCACCACCGGTCGCGGGCCTCCAGCCGGAGGGGGCGACGATCCGGGCGCAGCCGCTTCGGGTAGTGCCGGAACCGGCACTGTCAGTCCCGTCATCCGACCGCCCACAATCTCTCATCACGAACTGATCCAGGAGTTTCGCATGACCAGCCAACAGAACGACGATTCAATAACACGGTTTTTCAATGGTGTTGCCGACATGATGATCGGTTTCGACCAATTGGCGGCAGGCAGTTTCCGGGGTGGTCTGGTGTTCGGCGGCGTCACGGTTCTGGCCAAGGTCGTTTCGCTCAGTGTTTTCAATGTGCCGTTCGCGGATATTTCCCGTTCCGGTTCGATCCGGACCATCCTGACGATGGTGGGGGCTGGCATGATCGTCGGTGTCGTCCGGGTCGTTCATGGCTGGCGCAACATGCTTGGGCCGGTTGCGGTCGCGTCGGGTGCCGGGTTCATCCATTCGGGGGATGCGCGACCGGTGATGTCCAGTCCGTCGAAGGACGGTTGAGATGACGTTTCCCGGTATCCTGACTTTCGTCGTTTCGCTCCTGGCCGCAGTCGGCACTGTCTCTGTGGGGTTCGCGTGGGCATCCGGCCCCTCGAGTGCCCCAGGAGACTTGAGCCTCTCGCAAACCGGACTGGCCACGCGGCAATTGGCGCAACTGACCGCCATTCAACATGACCTGGCGATTCTCGTGGCGGAACGCCGGCCGTTCATGCCGGGCATGAGGCCTGGCAATTTCTGTTATTACAAGGTCGAAGCCGTTCCTGAAGGGGCTGTGCGCTGGTCGGCTCACAATCATCGCATTGCCTACGTCGAAACCCATTCGGATCAACCTGATGGTGGCGCGACCTGGGAGCGTGTCAGTCCCCGGCATCATCATTCCGGTTGAGTAGGGGTTTGCCATGACTGTTAATCCAACCTCGTTGACGGAGACCACCATGATAAATGAAGACGATCCGGCTTTTTCCCCTTGGCTCGAGGGTATTCCGCCGGCCCATGTCACAGCTACCAGTCGAATCCTCCCGGCGGTGACCCTGACGTTTGCGCCCCCAGCGCGGGGCCGTGGCACGATGCTGACGATCGAAGCCGCGGCCGAACTCGATCGGATCCGCCGCGATGCGGGTTGCTGAGGGTCGATCGATGGTGGCGATACAGCCAGTGTCGTCCCGTGTTGCATCGCGTCCCGCGATCACGGCCGCGCTTGTGGGGATTGTTCTGCTTTGGCCGCCGGCCGCCCTGGCTGGGCCGGGGCCGGGGACGGTGCCGCCATTCCCGCAATTTGCGCTCTCGCCCGCGACCGGGGCGGTGGTGCGCGGATTCGATCGGAATGCTAATCCGCTGAACACGCCGATCGCCGGTGCGCGGGTGAATGGGCAGATCGTTGGCCGGCAGGCACCGCCTTCGCTGGCCGCCTTGCAGGCGGCGCGCCCCGGTCATGTTCCGGGCAAAACGATCTCGCCGCTGCGGCTGCACGCTTTGCGCCAGGCGGCCTTGTCCTATGGCGCGCGAGGCGGTCTTGCGGCGGAAAGCTATACGATCAACCTTGAACTCTCGAACTACAGGCAGACCCTCGACAAGACGTTCGATTTTACCCGGATGGTCCAGCCGATCGGCAATGACCAGACATTGCTGGTACCGCCGATCGTCACCGAGGCGCAGTTTGCCTTCGCCCTGGCACCGGGTGGCCAGATCGCGAAGCAGACCGATAAGGTCTACGAGATCACACAGCAGGCGCGGCTGGCCTCGGCACCCCCGAACTGGCGGAGTTTCCTGGTGCGCAGCTGGTCGGCACCGACCCCGCCACCCCGCAACCTGATGCCCCACAATGCCGAGGAGGCACGGGACTGGGCGCGATGGGTGGCACAGGGCTGGGCGCTCGGGGAACAGCAGGGGGTCCAGATTTTCCTCGACGATCTCGACCGGCTGCAGACCGATTATATCGGGATGCTGCGTTATGCGGTTCTGCTCCGGGCGGGTCTGGTCGAGCCACCGGACACCAGGAGCTCGAGCCGCTACGTTTCGGGTGGGCGGAACCGGATGTTGGTGGGCAATAAGGTGGTCCGGATCACCGACCAGCCCGGACTCAATCCCAACAACCGCGACTGGCACCCCGGTTATCTGCCAAGCGGTGGTCCGATCGGAGCCGCGCCATGAGGATCGACAGCGGCAAACTAGGAGGCGGTCTTGCCATGGCGATCGCCCGCTCGGCTGTGTTGCTTGGCCTGTCCGGTGCCTGCGCCTTGGCGCAGGTGCCGCTGGCGTTGGCCCACCCTGAACCGGCGGCCCGGTTCTGTCGCTCGAAGGTCCGGTATTTCGGGATCGGTTCGGTGACGGCCGAATACCGTCTGGAGCGAACCATCGGCGCTTTCCCCTATCGCGTACCGCCGCACGCCCTGCCGGTGATCGTGGGGCATACCGGAACGATGGGCGGGACTGGTTTTTTCGAGAGTGAGCGCTGGCAGGTTGGACGGTTGCTCGGACGATCCGCCTGCCGGTTTCTGACCGATGTGCGTCCGCGGTTGCGTCAGACGATCACCGACCGGCATGGCCGACGCGTCGGCATGATCATCGCAAAGCTGATTACCGCCACACCGGGCACCGCGCCATGACCGACAATCCTTCCCTCCCAACCCCCAGGAGAATCCGATGAGCAAAACCTCTACCAGAGCCACGATCGCAATGACTGCCGCCCTGGCATTTGGCCTGACCGGCATCGCCACGGCAGCGACACGCCTTGTTCCATCCGGCGCACCGGTCCCTGTCACTCGCGCCGCTTCGACATCGACCCTCGCGTCGCCTGGCGCGCACTTGATCCGTGTCGCCGCGAGTCCCGCAGTTCAATCGGAGGCGGCCGCAATGGTCAGGATCCTGAGCGACCAGCTGACGATCGACAATACCGAGACCGCTCAGTTGGAATCGATCCAGCGTGCTCTTCACGCCCTGGTCAAACTCGAAATCCACCACGGCGTCACTGCCGCCTCCGCGCCGCCGCTGAGCCTCGCCGGGTGCTCTTTCGGCGGAAACGAATTTCCTAAAGGTGCGGAGGTCGATTTCACACCGAACCAGTCGGAGATCTGCACCGATGCGATCGCCGGCAAGCCGACCTACGGACTCGCCTGGCACTTGTTGAAGACTTCCCAGACCAAATGATCCGCCCCCTTCAGCCCCTAACGGAGTAACTGTCATGACGAACATCGTTGCCCTCGCCCCTGATCAGCCGCCGAAGGGCGATCTGCTCTCGCCGGTCTGGCCGGGCGAGACCATCAGGATTACCGGCACCGAATTCGATGAACTGTTCGACTGGGCCACCGCCCAGGGGGCTTCGGATATCCGCCTGCAGAACAATCTGCCGGTCTGGATCCGGATTCACGGTCGGGAGTTGTCGGTCACCAGCCGCCCGCTGCTCGATGGTGAGGTCGAGGAGGCGATCAACCGGCTGTATGGCGCGGATGGTCAGGCGCGGCTGCGCGCGGGTGAGGATTTCGATGTCAGCTATGAATTCCGCCCCGATCGCCGACGGCTCCTTCGCTTCAGGGTTAATGCCACGGCGGTGCGGGCGCGCGGCCATGATGGCGGTTCGGTGACTTTGCGGGCGCTGCCGGCGACACCACCCCCGCTTGCCGAACTTGGCGTCGAAGAACCGATCCTTGCCAACTTCAAGATCAGGCAGGGTTTTGTGATTGTCAGTGGCGGCGTCGAGAACGGCAAGAGCACGCTGCTTGCCGCGATGACCCGTGACATTCTCGAAGATCCGGAGAGCCATCGCTGGATCCTCGAATTCGCCGCCCCGATCGAGTTTGTCTACGAGAACATCAGATGCGTGTCGTCGGGGATCAGCCAGTCCGAGGTCCCGCGTCATCTGCCGAGTTTTGCCGCTGGGGCGCGCAATGCAATGCGGCGCAATCCGAAGATGGTGATCATCGGCGAGTGCCGTGATTCCGAGACCATGGTACCGGCCTGTCATCTCGCGATCGCCGGTTGCGGAGTCTATACGACGCTGCACGCTGGCAGCATGGTCGAGACGATCCAGCGGGCGGTGAGTTTCTGCCCGGTCAACGAGCGCGAGGCCGTCGCGGTCCAGCTGGCGCAATCGCTGCGTCTCGTGGTCAACCAGCGCCTGGTGCCCTCGGTCGATGGCAAGCGCACCGCCCTGCGCGAATATCTCGTGTTTGATGACGATCTGCGCAAGAAACTGCTGCGGGCATCGCCTTCGGACTGGCCGGAGATTGCCCAGGACGCGCTCGGCCGCCATGGCCAATCCTACCGGATTGCGGCGCAACGGGCGCTGGCGCAGGGCCGGATCAGCGAGGAGACCGCCTATTTGATCAAGCGGGAGTTCGGCGATGTCGACTGACCGCTCATTTCGTTCCGAGAGGAGGTGATCGATGTGGCGGTATACAATGTCGCCGTTCCGACTGTTCGTGATCGATGCGCGCGCCCTGGTGCCGTTGATGATTTTTCTTGTCCACTGGAGCTTGCTGACGCTGAAGATCGCGTTCGTTGGTGTAGCGATCTTCGGCGGCGTGGAATTTGCCGGCGTTCGGTTCGCGGCTGCGTTTCGAATCATCCGGGGCTGGATCTACGGTTCCGTTCGTCCAGCCCGGCGTTCTAGCTGGAAACGGTATCTGGCATGAGCGGATCGCTCGACACCGGACGGGTGGGCCGGGTTTTTGAAACTGTGCTGCAGCGGGATTCCCGGCCTCTTATGCTGCGTGGATTGTCCAGTTGGCGGCTGCACCGGATCCCGGCGCATGTTGCGGCGTCGCCAGGTGGGTTGCTCCCGGCGTTTCTCACGGCGGGCGACGCGCTGCTGCGTGAGGCGACCGGGCAGGGTATCGAAACCGCTTTGACGCCGGACCGGCAGGCGTTGCTCGGCTATCGGGTCGAGCGGGTCGCGGGGACGCGGTTCACCGATGTGATGCTCGCGATGATCGAGGCGGTGGACCAGATCGACCGGGGCGGCCGGCTGATGGCGGATGATCTGACGCTGGTGACGGCACTGTCCCGGTCGCGAACGACGCTGTTGGCGGCACCAGCCTTGACCGATCCCGGTCCGGTTGCTGAACCGGCTGCAAGGATCGGACCATCGCCATGAGGATGTTCGAGTTCGCACCCGCGCACCGATGGGGTCGGGCGCTCATTTTGCTGGCGGGCATCGCCGGTGTCGCATCGCCGGTGGCGCGGGCGTCGGCCGACCTTAACGCGCAACCCTTACCCCCACCCGGAATCGCCGGCCCGTTGTCGGCAGAGCAACGGATCGGTGCCTGCATCGAGGCAGCCGCGGCGGCCTATCGGATTCCCCCGGTGGTCATCGTCATTCTACTGCATGTCGAGGGTGGCGAGCTTGGCGGTGTACATCGCAACGCCAACGGCACCGTCGACATCGGGCCGATGCAGATTAATCAGATCTGGCTACCTACGCTCGCGCGTCACTGGCACGCCAGCGTTCATGCGACCTATGCCGCGCTCGAGGATAATTTCTGCGCCAATGTCGCGGGGGGCAGCTGGATCCTGCATCGGGCGATTGAAGAGGCGCGAGGGCATCTCTGGGGCGGTGTCGCCTATTATCATTCTCACACGCTGGATTTCGAGACGGATTACCTGCGCGCCGTCCTGCACGAGGTTCGCCATTTGCAGGCTGAGATGCGCATCCGGGATCGGGAGGGATCATGAGCGGCAATCTACGCACCCAGCAGAATTCACTCGAGGAAGCCGGTCTCACCCTGCTGTTCATGGTCATCCTGATCGGTGGTTTCACGGTGTTTGCCTGGATGAAGGCACATGGCGCGATTTCCGAGGGCGTTCTGACCCTCCTGCGCGGTGAACTCTGGCTCGCCTCGCTCTGGACCCATGACGTCGATCAGGCCCGGCACGCCATGGCGGACGCGGTGCCGGGTACGGTCAAACTCGGTCAGCTGGTCAGAGCCTGCGCTTTTGTCGGCAGGGTTTACCGGATTCCGACCGCGCTTCTGCTTGGCGGTCTCGGCGGGATCGCGATCTGGCGGGCACCCGGCGAGCGGTTCAGCGAGGTGATGGACTTCGAACGGTTGATGGCGATTCAAGCGGTGAATTTTCCCTCGATCGCGGCGTTCGTCAAACGCCGCCATGGGCTGATCCTGCCCGGACACGATCGAGTACGGCAGGCGGATTTCGCGTTGCATCTCGGGGAATGGATCGGAGCCAATGCCCGCGACAGCGCGGGGCATTACGATCAGATTGCCGCCCATGGCGCGCTGGTGACCCAGTTGGGCGAACCATGGCGCGATCTCGATCATGCCTTGCCCCAGATCAGGGCGATGTTTGCCGTATTTGCCCTGCATCTCGGGCGCGAACGCGAGGCGGCGCGAGACCTGCTCGGCACGCTGTCGCAATCGCTGGCGGCGGTCTCGCTGGAGGAGGGCGCGGCCGATCCGGCGACCAATCCCGGACCGGCGCAGCCGCTGACGTTCACCACCGAGGCCACCGATGCGGTGAATGGCGTGTTGCACCGGACCGAAATCGTCGAACCGGCGCTGGGGGTGATGCGCTTCTATGCCTTTTCCACCACGGCAATGATGGGGCTGCTGATGCAGGCGCGCGCCAAGGCGGGGGTGCTGGCCCCTGGGCAATTTGCTTTTCTAAAACTGGTCGATCGCCCGCTCTGGTATGCCCTGCACAGTCTGGGCTTCCCGCTGACCGAGAACAATTACGGTCCGCAACCCAACGCCCGGATCGAGGCGCTGGGTGCGCGCGCCCATTGGGAGGCCGAACGCGCTGTCGGCCAACCGCTGCCGCGGCCCCGCGTCGAGGCCGCGCTCGCCGCCATCAAACTGCGGATCCTCGATGAGTCCAATCGAGGTCGCGCTCTCACGGAGATTCGCTGATGCTGATCCATCTACACCAAATCGACGGCAGGGCCTTCGTCACCATCGATCCGGAAGGGGAGCCGTTGCCATCGATCGAAACTCTGAGTGGACCGGTTGCGAGTTTCCGGTTGTCCTGGTCCTCGGAGCGGAGCCGGACGGAACGGGAAGAGGGGGCATGCCGCCCATCGCCGCCTCCAGCGGCCCGGCTGTCAGCGACGTCGGGGACCGCGGCACAGGAGGATCCCGCCGGGCATCGGATCGGGCGCTATGCCGCCATGATCGGCGCTTTTGCTGTCATGTTGGTCGTCGGCATGGTGATCGGCACGCTGCGCGGCACAACTCCGCACGGCGGGGCGATTCCGGCATCGGATCGTTATCATGTGGCCGGCGATCATGCCGTAGCGCGCCGCTCGCCCCCTTACGAGACAAGCGATCCGTGGTCGCATGAGGGTGCTGGAGACGCCGGAGGGCCGTCCTTTGGCGCGGCTCCTGTCGTCGGATCGGCATCACCGGGCGGCGTGGCCCCGGTCCAGGAGCCGTCGGCCGGTGTGGCACCCGCCTCGCGTCCGGTGGTGCCACCAGGCGATCCTGCCCGCCTGTTCGGACTGCATTCATGAACCGCCGCCAGGTCATCGGGCCGGATACCAATACAGAGCGTACCGGCGCACAAATCTATCGGGACGTTCGCCCCGGCTCGACCAAGTTTCTCCTCCTGCTCCGCACCGCCTTCGGCGGATTCATGGTGATCGGCCTCGGCTTCATCGGGCTGATCGTGCCGGCGGCGCTCAATCTCGTGTTACTGATCGGTCTTGGCCTAATCGCCTATATTTTTGCCGGTCCGGTGATCCTGCCGTTCCGTTTGCCGCGTCATTCCGGCCTCAAGGATCGCAACCATCCATTGCCCGGTTCGCGCAAGCCGCGCCGGGCTGCGGGAACTTATTTGCTCGGCCACGTCTGGAATTCAAACCACCAGGTTTGGGCGGCCGATGACGATCTTCGCCAAGGGGTTCCCTTTCTCGGCACGACAGGTGCCGGCAAGACGCGTGGCATCATCAGCATCCTGACCAATGCCCTGCTGCAGGCCAGCGGCTTCACTATCGTCGATGGCAAGGCGGACAATCAGTTGTATGGCGACATCATTGCCCTTGCCCGCCGCGTTGGCCGGGAGGACGACGTGCTCGCGCAGAATTATCTGGTCGCCTCGGGCAATCGCGATACCAACACCTTCAATCCTTTCGCGACCTGCAACGCGGACGTGCTGCGCGAACTCCTGGTCAGTCAGATCGAGGAGAATCCCTCGGGCGGGGGCGACAGCAACGGCGTGTTCCGGGCCGGCGCGATTGCGTTGCTCGGTTCCCTTGCGCCGGTCCTGGTCTGGGTGCGCGATCACCATGGCATTCCGATCGACATCGAGCGGATCCGGTTCGCGACTGAGTTGCGCTCGGTTGCCAGCATTGCGACCAAGAAGAAATTCCTGATCCGTAAATCCGTCAACAGCGACCCCGAGGAAATCGATATCGGCGACATTCCGGGCGCGCTGATCTATCCGCTGCGCGCCTATCTCGGCGAAACTGGAAACTACGAACTTGACCTCGACTGGAACCGCCAGAAATCGACCGAACCCTCGCGTCAGCACAGTTTCGTGCTGCTGCATTTTCGCCAGACCTTCACCCAGCTGGCCGTCTCGCTCGGGCACATCTTCAAATGCCAGAACGGCGATATCGATATGCGCGATGTCGTGCTCAACCGGCGCATCCTGGTCGTTAACCTCCCCGCCCTGGAAAACTCCGGCGAGACCACCGCGGCCCTCGGCAAGATCGTGGTCGCCACCATGCGCAACATGATGGCGCAGGTGCTCGGTGCCAATCTCGAAGGAAAATTCGAGGAGATCATCGAGAACAAGCCCTCGCTGGCCCCGTCCGCCTATCCGGTTGCCCTCGATGAGGTCGGCTATTACGCCGTACCTGGCATGGACAAGATGCTCGCCATGGGCCGCGCGCTTGGATTTGCCTTTCTGCTCGGTTTCCAGGAAATCGCCGGGATCCGGGCGCGGATCGGCGATTCACTTTATTCCTGGCTCGGCAATCTCAACCTGCAGATCCTGATGCGCTTGCAGGAAGGGGGACCGACGCGGGAGTATGTCGAGAATACCGTAGGCGATTCCTTCGTTACTCAGGTTTCCGGTTACGATTCCGCCGGGGTGGGTGGTTATCAGGAAACCTCGCGGACGGATGTGCAACGCACCAAGCGGGTGGATTTTGCCGATCTGCGGAGTCAGATCGAGGGCGAGGCGGTCATTCTGTTCGGGCCGCATCGGATGTATGTCAATCTGCTTTATATCAATCCGGCTCCGAAAGGCTGGTCGCGACTCAACCGGCCGATCCAGATGGCGATGGTGGATCGCTCGTTGCTGGGCCAGGCGTGTAGCGAGGCAGCCGCGATCGCGCGGGAGTTGGAAATCGGCTTCGATCCGCACAAGCCTTTGGCATACAGCCGGGCGATTGCGGCGATTCTCGAGGGGATGCGCCGCGCGGTGGCGAGCGGCAGAGTTCTGGAGGGGACCGATCTCGCCGATCAGGTCTGCCGCAATCTGCACGACTTGCCGGAGACCGAGATCCCGGCTGAGGCCGATGGCATCGCGAACGATCTCGGGGCGGGCGATGGTACCGGCGTTCCGTTGACCGGTGTGCGCAAGATGGTCGATCCGCAAGCGACCAAGCCGCCGATTCCAGTGCTTCAAGCGATCGGGCCGGGGATTGCCGAAGCCGACCGCCGGATCGTGGTGGCGATTGAAACCTGGGGGGGAGCCGATGCCGAAGCCGCGCAAAGGGCGGCGGAAGCGTTGAGCGCGCGGGTCACAGGGTTGGCCACCCCCCCGGTGTTGCCCGCCATGGCCCCTGCCGAGTTTCACCGGATGATCACGACGCTGACCAACCATCTTGAAACGATTGCAAAAGGGGCGTGACAGATGCTCTATATCGAACCTGCCGCGGGGGTTGCGCCGGTCGTCCGCTTCATCGAAACCGCCCGGCACCCGGTGGACATCGAAGTCTATTACCTCTCCAGCCGGGCAGTGCTGGAGGCGATTGCGCGGGATCATGCCCGCGGCATTGCGGTCCGGGTCATCGTCGATGGCAAGCCCTACCGCTTGGCGCGGGATCTTGTCGCGCGCGAGGTTGCCCGGATCAGGGCGGCTGGCGCGGTGGTGCGGTTCGCGCCGGCGCGGTTTGAGGGTGATTATCGCTTCGACCACGCGAAATACGCGGTCTCCGGCCATCAGGTGCTGATCGGCACCGCGAACTGGGATTACAGTGCGTTTCACCGGAACCGTGAATATTTCTACACCAGCGACGATCCGAATCTGTCGCTGGCGCTCGGCCGGGTCTTCACCGCCGACTGGTCGGGGAGTCGGGCCGGATCGAGGACCCGGAACCTGTCGCGTCGCCTAGTCCTGTCGCCCGGTGCCGAACCGAAATTGGCCGCGATCATCGGTCAGCCGGGCGCGGTGGACATTGATGCCGAGGAACTTGGCGACGATCCGGCATTGTTGCAGGCGATCGAGCGCAAGGGCGAGAACGCGCGCCTGATTCTGCCAGCGCGGCTGTCGCGGACCGACCGGGCCATTGTCGCGGCATTGCGCCGGTCCGGGGTGCAAGTGCGGCTGCTGCCGGTCCGCCCGCTCTATCTCCACGCCAAAATGATTGTGGGACAAAGCTACGGCTTCATCGGTTCGGAAAATGTCTCGCGATCGAGCCTCGAGTCGAACCGCGAGGTTGGCGTGGTGATGACCGCACCAGGTCACCTGGCCGCGCTGCGGAATTCGTTCGCATATGACTGGAACCATGGCGATGAACTGCGGTAATTTCCTGCAAAAATGGGAGAAATTTGATGCACATGCTGTTTCATTCGATTCTGCACGCGATCGTCTATGGCGCGTTTTTCGATCCGACGCGTCACCTGACCTTGCCACAGGTCATCGCCTTCGGTGTCATTGTGTCGGGTCTTGTGGTGGTTTTGCCGCGCCTGCGCTTACGCCGGCGGGACTACGGACGGCGCTGGTAAGCGATGTCCCCGCGAGACCTGACCGAGCGCGAACGTCAGATCCGGCTCAAGGCTCTGATCCGCAGCAGTCCGAACGATCCGTTGCTTCACTATCTCGTCCGGCATCAGGAGCGGATCGTCAGTATCCTGGAAAAATGCGACGGCGACTGGGATTTTATTCTCAAGACGATCAACCACCACAAGATTTTCGACGTTCATGGCAACGTCGTGGCGCTGCACGTCCTGAAACGGAGCTGGTCGCGGGTGATCCATGCCCTGGAGCGCGAAGAGGCATCGTACGACGTGAAGCTGATGCTGGCCCAAAAGCCCCCCTCCTGATTTCCCGTCGGGTGTGGGATCCAACGCCTGTTCCTCGTTCACACGCGTGTGCCGGGTGACCGCCGATGCGCAAACTCCCGCCCACTGAAAGCGAACGCCGCGCCAGCGTCCTGCGGCGCGAATCTGCGAAACGCGATCTGGCAGAGCAGCGGCAGGCAAGCCGCTCGGCGCTGTTTCGCCTCTTGGACAGCACCTTCGAGGAAATTGCCGTCTACCGGACAAGCGGGACGGGGTGGGGGCCGGTGCTCGCCTGGATCGCGGAATGCGGCGTCACCGATCCGCACGGAAACCGCGTCACGGCCGAAACGCTCGCGGCCACCTGGCATCGGGTCAAAACCGCTCGCGAGGCGCGCGGCCTGCACAAACCTCCGGTGTTTTCGGCCGGGGTGGATCGGCAGGAAAGTCAGCAAGGAAGTCCTGAGATGGCGAGTGCTAAAATCGTTACACCGGTCAGCGTGCGATTTTCCGGTGATTTTGCGGAGGCTCTTGCAGAGGCAGATCGGCACTCGCCGTTGTTTTTGTTCCTTCGTGACAATTACGATACTATTTTCGCGCATCGGCCGAAGCAGGGCGGATGGCATAAATTCCTTGCCGTGTTGAATGCGGCGGGTCTTCGGGACGGTCAGGGCAACGCGGTTACCCCGCGTATACTCAAGCGTACCTGGTACAAGGTCAACAAGACGGTGCTGGCTGACCGCAGTCGCCCAGCGGCCTGCATCGGCACCAGTCCTCTCCAAAGATCCGACAAGCCGAGGCCGTCTTACAGTGAAGATCCGGATCAGACGGGGTCACCAACAATTCTCTCGCCCCATCGTCCGGCTGATCGTCATTCGAGCGGCGCATCACATCCGAATCCTCAGATTGTGCCGCGATCGCCCACAGGTACTCCCGATAAATCCGCGACGCCCCTGACGCTGGAACAGGCCTGGATGATCCAGAATCTCCGTAATAAATATCGGAAGAGCGCGGGGTTTTCTCCAGCAACGGAACTGGATCACGACCTTGTGAAACGTCTGGTCGAACAAGTCGTTCCGACTTGCACGGAAGCGGTTTGAAATCTGTGGGCGGGCAAATCCGAATGTCGCGGAGAGGCCGGCGTGGCAACCAGAAGAGGCAGAGAGTCATGGATATAGGCGAAATGATCGATGACAAAATCGCGCGGCCGGAAACACTAGCCGCCCAGGTACCTGTCTTATTTGTACGGCGTGGGCGGGGCCGGACGGGGGGTAGTACGCTGTGTGACTGGCTGATCCAACGCGCGCGGCGTGGCGGTCGCCGGGCGAAAGCGCTCGACGGCGATCTGCGCAGCAGGACGTTGATCGATCTTTATCCAGCTCAGGTTGGACGCGATCACGACGATCCGGACGCGGCGACGGCCCCCGCCAATGAGTCATTGGAAGTTGTCCGCTCGTGGCTGCTCGGCGAGTTGAACGCCATGGCGGAAGATCGGGTATCCCGGTTGCTCGATCTTGGTGGTGGTGACCGGGTCATTCAGGATTTTGTGCAAGACCTTTCGCTGGTCGGGTTCACTGACCGGTTTAACATCCGTCTCGTGCAGGCCTACTTTTTGGGGCCGGATGAAGAAGACTTTCGGCATGTCGTCAGCACGATCGATCATGCGCAGTTCGACCCGCGTTCGACCATTCTTTATCTGAACGAAGGGGTCGTTCGCACGGGGCAAACACCGTTTCAGGTATTCGCCCCCCTGACCCTGCGTGACGATTTTATTGAACTTGTGGGGAAAGGTATTCGAACCGTCACGATCCCTCGGGTGATCTGCCTCGATGACATGCGCAGCCTCGGTTTAACGATCAACGATGTGCTGTCCAACCGTACCGGACGTGCCGGGCGGCGAGCGCCGCCCACGATGCAGATCATGGTCGAGGATTGGTGCCGCCGTCTTGAGACCGCGCATGTGGATGTTGGTGTTGGGGATCTGCTGCCGTGAACGCGATCACGCCTTCCGAGCGTGACCCGGCGGCCACTCAGGCTCAGATTGCTCTGGCGCAAAGATTGCGCGGTGAGGCACAGCACCTTGTCGAGGATCTCAAAGCCAAAGGGGTATCCGAGCAGGACGCGGCGTTCACCTGGATCAGCGGGATTGCCGCGAGTTTCGTGCATCTTGGCGGTCTGCTCGACTATGTCGGGGGTGAACTCAGCGGGATTGTCGAAACCCAGGGCGAGAGCAGAGCGGCGTTCCGCAAGGATGTGATCGAGGCGGCGCGGGCGCAATTTGCTGTCATCGATGCCGAGATCAAGAAGATGCAACTCGCGGAAGCGATGCTTGAAGAGGTTCTGCAGAAGAAGACCCTTGAAACGGTCAATTCGCTCGGTGCCGAGATCCTGGCAGCGAACAAGAGTGCCAACGTGGTTTTTCAGAAGCGGTGGAATCTGCGTCAGAACATTATGGGGGCAATCTTGTCGGGTACTTTGCTTCTAGGCTGTGTTTTCGGGGGATATTTGTGGCGGTCGTATCAGGAAGGCTCTGCGGTCAGCGGGCGATATACATGTGAAAGCGCCCCGTTGCAGGTCAACTCGCCGGCGGGGTCTGAACTCGCGTGCCCGTTGAGCGATCTGGTGAGTCCTCGCGTTCTGGCAGCCTTGAATCAACGGTTCAACACGATCGCGCGGCCAGGGCCGGCGGCGCGATAGGCGTGTCTCGGCCCGATCAATGAAGGAATGTTTCATGACTGGTTTACAAACATTGTCGCTTGCGGGAGCCGGATTCCTTGCCGTTCTCGTTGGTGCCGGTTGTGCAATTGCTCAAACACCGGGTGGACCGGTTAAGGAGATGTCGCCGCAGGAACTCCAGAAACTTTCGAATGAGAACTCTGCAATCCTGCACCGAAATTTCGGCCCACCTCCACCCCAGAGTTCGATCCCGCTGACGCAATACACGCCTGTATCCGGCTTTTGGAAATGTATGGGGGCCGACCCTTCAAAGCCGATTCGATCTGCGCCTGACAAGTATGCACCAAAAATCGGCATGACCATGAACTGGGTTGCGGCTGGACCGTCGATGCACGGATACAGCAAGCTCTTTCTAGCGCGCGGCAAGATTGGATACCTCAACGACCGCTACATTCATCCATTCTTCGACAAACTCGCGCCGGGCGATACCTGCACCTTTGAAGGGGTGCAGACAAACGGTCTTGATCTTTTCAATATCAGGTAGCCGTCATGAAAACTGCGAGACCTGCGATGATGGCTATTTCGGTCGTCGTAATTTTTGGGTTGGCAAGGGCATCGGCGCAAAGCCTCGGTCCGGTCGTCATTCCCTCACCATCCGTTGTGCCTGTGTATCCGGAGCTTGGGACCGGCGTCGTCGTTTCTGTACCGCAACCAATTCCGCCGCCCTATCAGCCAGGAACAGGATATGGTAATAGTAATGGATCTGGTGGAGGTTCCGCCATGGCTGCTTATACGGCCTCAGGATATTCGATATCTGGCGTCGCTGCGGCCGAGCAAGTGGGGATCAATCCTCAGGCGATAGCCGGAATCGCCTATGTGGAGAGTCATGATCAAAACATTGGTAACGCTAATGGCTCAACGTCTGCCTTTGGCGTTTATCAGATTACTCAACCGACATGGCAGTCTACGGTCGCACAATTTGGCTTGCCTTACTCAACGGCGGACATGACAAACCCAACCGACCAAGCCGTGGTCGCATCATACATTCTCCAGGATTACGCAAACACCGTTTCCCAATATACTCAGGGACCGCCGACGGTTCTACAGACCTATGGAGCCTATATGTTCGGGCCGGTTCCGGGTGGCGAAATAGCTACCTCCCCGGCTTCCACTCCTCTCTCAAACTTCGTGTCTCCATCAGCTCTTGCCAATAACAACATGTCTGGGTGGACAGTCGGAGAGTATCAATCAGTCATGGCGGGTCGCTTGGGCGGCACCGCCAACGATTCTGTCTTCAGCTGACCGATGCAATACAGCAGAGACCGGAAAATCCATGAGATGATCCGCAGATTGGTCGCGTGCGGTTGGGTCTATCGGCGCGGAAGCAAGCATGGGCAATTGATTCCACCTGGCGCGATGCGACCGATCACCGTGCCGGGGTCTCCGAGTGATCATCGGAGCTATCTCAATCTGCGGGCGGATGTGCGGCGCAACGCACCCGGAATGCCGGTTTAACAATGGACAGGACCGGAATTCCGGACGATTTTATGTTCGCGGTGTCGTCCCGAACGCCCGTCGATCCGTTCGCGGACCTTACGGACGCTCAGCGGGAAGCGGTGTGGCAGGATGGCCCAGTTCTGGTTCTGGCTGGTGCCGGCACCGGGAAGACCAAGACTCTGTCGGCCGCGATTGTGCGCCGTATCCGTTACGGCGGCATTCACCCCTCCCGTATTTTGTCGGTCACCTTCACCAACAAGGCCGCCCGGGAAATGTCGGGGCGGATCGAGGCCGCGCTCGGTTCCTCCGCCAAGCCGGGCTGGGTCGGCACTTTCCATGGTCTTTGTGCCCGTCAATTGCGGATCGAACCTGAAGTTGGCGGGCTTCGCCCTGAGTTTGAAATTCTCGACGCCGACGACACCCGCCGGATCGTCCGCCGCATTCTGAAGGCACGCAACGCCGAGACGGGCCAGTTTGCGGGGGGAATTGAACCCGATTTACTTAAACAGACCTGTGCCCGGATTTCCAGATTCAAGGACAATCTGATCGAACCTTCCGAAGCGGCCGTACGGGTAGAAGGGCTGCTCGCCCAAGCCGCGCGCGAAGGAACCCCAATGGATCCTCATGCAATGCGAGCGAGCGTGGGGATCTACCAGGAATACCAACGCTGTCTGCGTGAGAGCAACGCGGCTGATTTCGGGGATCTTCTGCTCTGGCCCACGCTCGCGATGACACGCGATCCGTCCTATCGCCAACGTTGGGCGGAACGGTTCGATTGCGTGCTCGCCGATGAATATCAGGACGTGTGTTATGCCCAGTATCGTTGGATCAACCTGCTGGCTGGCGAGCATCGGCAGCTTTTCGCGGTAGGCGATGACGATCAGGCGATTTTTGGCTGGCGCGGCAGCGATATCCGGTATTTGCGCCGTTTTCTTCAGGACTACCCGCGAGGCTCACAGATCAGGCTGGAGGAGAATTTTCGGTCCACCTCGCTGATCATCGAGGCGGCCAATGCGGTCATTGCCCGCGACCCTGCCCGGCTGGGCAAAACCCTGTTTACCCGAAAGCCCGCCGGCAGCCCGATCGAGGTGGTGCGGTTCCGCGATGGCGGTTCCGAAACGGATGGGATTGTCGAGGAAATTCTTTGCCGTCAGGCGGAGGGGGCGAGTCTGGGATCGATGGCGATTCTCTACCGGAGTAATTTTCTCTCGCGTGGTTTTGAGGAAGCACTGATCCGACAGCGGATTCCTTACGTTCTGATCGGCGATGTCGGCTTCTACCAACGTGCGGAGATCAAGGACGCGCTTGCGTTGCTGCGGATTTCGGAGTCACCGGATTCAGTGCAGTCCGATGAGGCGGTCCGACGCATGATCAACCTGCCGCCGCGTGGCTTTGGTGAGAAGGCGATGGTGGATCTTGAGGCGGAGGCGGCCTGGCGTCAATGCTCGCTGCTTGCTGCGATTGAAACCGCGGCGCTCCCGCCGCGCAGTCGTGCGGCGGGTCTGGCGTTCGCGGATGCGGTGCGTGGTCAGGGTGAGGCGTTGCCGGAGTCGCTTGCGGACCGGTTATCGGCGATCCTGCACCGTACCGGGTATTGGGAGATGTGGCGGGGCAGCAAGGTTGAGGATGCGGTGGATCGGCTGGAGAACCTGCGGGAGCTGCTACAAATTGCCGCTGGTTTTCATGGGGCGCGGGATCTGCTCGATCATGCCGCGCTGGCGAGCGGCGGTCCTGGGGAGGAGAAGGAAAACCTTGATCGGGTTCAGATGATGACTCTGCACAAATCAAAAGGGTTGGAATTTGATCATGTGTTCCTGCCGTGCTGGGAGCAGGGGGTTTTTCCGTCGGCGTTCGGTGATCTCGCGGAGGAGCGGCGTCTGGCTTACGTGGCCATCACGCGGGGTCGCCGGCGAGTGACGATTTCACATGCCGAGTTCCGGCACGGCAAGATGGAGGCTTCGATGTTTTTGGCCGATATTCCTCTAACAGCGCGGGTGTCCGGATGGGCAAATCGGGACCCGATCGATGGATCGGGATCAGGAAAAGGACGACCTGAACAAAGAGGTTTAGGTGCCGAGGTCAGCAGTGTTGACGCTCCAGTGCCTATGATGAACTACCGATTTACTCGTTAGAAAATAACCTTGGGATAAAAACGATGAAAATGAGATTTTCTACTGAAATAGTGGTACTCTCGCTGTTTGCGTTGGCTGGATGCACGGTAGCGCCGCCATCTGGTCCGACAGTTGCGGTGATGCCTGGACCAGGGATCAGTTTTGCGATGTTCCGGCAAGACGACAATTACTGCCGATATTATGCGTCTCAGCGTGTCGGGCCGGGAGCGGGCCAGGCGGCCTCGGGTGCAGCGGGGACCAAGGTTGTCGGGGGCACGTTGCTCGGTACTGCGGCGGGCGCGCTGCTTGGCGCCGCTGGCGGCAATGCGGGAATGGGAGCCGCGATCGGCGCAGGAACTGGTTTGTTGCTTGGAAGTGGCGCGGCCGCGCTAGGGGCCAATGGGGCGGGGAACAACCTGCAGGCGACGTACAATGTCGCTTATTCTCAGTGCATGGTGGCCAAAGGGAATCGGATCGGCGGACCCGCCGGTTGAGGACATCCGATATTGTGCGCTGTGAGCGTGTGCAGGCGATTCTTGCAAAAATCAGGTATGGCGGTTGCATTGATACCAAGCGCAGGAGGTGTGGGTGACAAAGGCGTTTATTGCAACAAGAATTCTGGAATCGACTGGAATCCCTGCATCTTCCTCGCTCAGGGCAGCCGGTGATTTGATCGATGCAATCAAGAGCGAGTTAAAAACGAGAGGAAAGTTCACACTGCCTGGCTTTGGGACGTTTACTGTCCAAAAGACTAAAGCGCGGAAGGCGGTGGATCCCCGCAATGGTCAACCGGTGAAGGTTGAAGCCGGCAAAACCGTGCGATTCAAGCCGTCGCCAACGTTGCGAATGAAAGTCTGAAGCTACCATAGGTAGAGTCGACAACGGGGGCGGTAGCTGGGGATGTCCCGGTCGTTGTTGAACTTTGGCGCGGGCGTGTTGCCTGATTGCTGACTATGCGGCTTTGGCATCGTGAGCAAGATCGGCATTGGGGTGGTCCTTGTATGCCTTGAGCTTCCTGAACCCCTTGGCGGCTTCCATCATGCCGGCAGCGGTCCAGCGCAGAGCCATTTTGGCGTTGCGCCAGCGCTTCACGTTCCGCGAGACCCATCTGATCGTGCCCATCATGTTTTCAATGATGTTGGTGCAGGCGAGCGATCGGCGGAGCTCCGGTGGCAGGCCGAGGCGCGTGACCGTGAGGATGTCGTCGATCTCCTCGAGAATGCTGCCGGCGACGCCGGGAGCGATCTGTTCGATCCGGCGCGCGAGATTACGCAGCAGTTTCTCAGCCTTGTCAGCATCGTCGAGTTCCTATGCCTGGCGGAGACCTTGCGCACCGAGGCGTGGAGCGATTTCGGCAGGCAATCGATGATATTTTTGGATTTATGCACTTGGCAGCGTTGGATCAGCGTGGTCCGCCCGAAGGTCTGGCGGATCGCCTTGGTCAGCGCCTTCGCCCCGTCGATGATGAACAGCTTCGTCTGGCCGTGTCGCTTCACGTACCTTTGAGAAAAAGAACTTAGCAACGCACCGCCATCCGTTTCCTGAAGCCATTCCGTGCTTGTTCCGAGACTCCGATCACATTAGTATGTGATTCGAGATGCGACGTGATGCGGAGTGACTCGGAAATGGGGAAGGACGGTAGGGACTCATGTCGGATGACCTTCACGCTCTCGAAATCGGACAAGGCCGCGCTGGACCGGATCGCAAGAGAAAACGGCGTTCAGGTCTCGTGGCTGATCAGGCGCGCGGTGACCAGGTTGATCGAACAAGCCCAGGGCGGCCCTCTGCTGCCCTTCGATCTGAAGTGACCGATCGTACGCCGCCTGCGTCCCGGACATTCTACGAGTTCTTTGCCGGTGGTGGTATGGCCAGAGCCGGCCTGGGCAAGCAGTGGAGTTGTCTGTTCGCCAACGATTTCGATCCGAAAAAAGTTGAAAGCTACGTCGGAAACTGGGGTTCGACCGCGATGGTTCCGGGAGACGTAGCTTCCATAGAAACCAGCGCGATACCGGGCCATGCGGGTCTCGCCTGGGCGTCCTTTCCGTGCCAGGATTTATCCTTGGCGGGTGCAGGGGCGGGTCTGGACGGCGATCGCTCCGGCACGTTCTGGGCGTTCTGGGGCCATATCCGTCGTATGAAGAAGAGCAACCGAACCCCGAAGATCATCGTTCTTGAAAATGTTTGCGGCGCGTTGACGTCGAACGAGGGGGCCGATTTTCGTGCGATCGCCGCAGCCATGTCGGGTATCGGGTATCGAATGGGTGCGCTGGTGATCAATGCGTCGCGTTTCGTTCCTCAATCGCGCCCCCGATTGTTCATTATAGGGGTGGCGAAATCCCATCGTGTTCCCGACGATCTGGTATCCGATGCACCGATCCCCGCATGGCATCCGGCCAGCCTCGTGGACGCCGTGAGCGGTCTATCGGGGGCGATCAGAAACACCTGGCTTTGGTGGAATCTACCCGAACCTCCGGCAAGGACGACGATTTTCGCAGACCTGATCGAGGAGAAGCCACGCGGTGTTTCATGGCATTCTAAAGATGAAACGGATCGACTGCTCTCCATGATGACTCCCAGAAATTTCGCCAAGGTCGAACTTGCGCTTAGTGCAAGGAGGCGGATGGTTGGAACGATCTATCGAAGGACGCGGGCGGACGGACCGAATGGCAGTCGGGTTCAACGAGCGGAAATTCGCTGCGACGAGATCGCCGGTTGCCTGAGAACTCCACTCGGGGGTTCGAGCCGGCAGACGATCATGGTGATCGAAAACGGAATCGTTCGCTCCCGCCTCATATCTCCCCGTGAAACGGCTCGATTGATGGGCCTGCCCGAATCCTACATCCTGCCCACGAATTACAACGACGCTTATCATCTGACGGGCGACGGTCTGGTCGTTCCCGTCGTAGCATATCTGGCCCGGAACCTGATCGAACCACTGGTCGACACCGAGGCCATGATCGCCAGAGCCGCGTGAATACCGAACTTGCCGACTTGCTGAAGGATTTCCGCTCGAAACACGGCTTTTCGGGAAAGGGACCTCTTTGCGTCGCCATCGTCGTGACGCAGCACGCCAGGAAATCCGGCCTTCCTCTGGATTCGAGCAACTTGTTGACCGAGGGCGGCGGACAGGTTCTCGGCATGGGAAAGAATGCCGTTCAAGCTGTTCTTTCTCGCCACGGGATCACGAAGATACTGGCGCAGGAAGGCGGCCGGACGAGTCGAGGCAGCATCGGCAACATGCGCGAATACGTCTCGTTCATCAACGCTCTGAACGAGAAGGGATTGTGCGATCTGGAAGGGATCGAACATTTCTGGATAGACCGGGTTCACGAATATTTTTCAGCCAAGCCGTTTTCGATCAAACTGGATGCGTCGAAATCGTTACGATCCATCGTCAAGGATCTGGTGAAACAGGCAGAAGACCGACAGAAGAAAAATCCGGGGATGCAATATGCGGGTGCAGTACTCCAGCACATCGTGGGAGCTAAATTGAGTTGCGCTATGGGTGCGGACGGGCCATCCCACAACAGTTTCTCCACGTCCGCCTCCCAGACGAACCGCGCAGGCGACTTCCTATTTGTAGCGGCTTGCAATGATGATCGTCTGGACGCGCAATAAAGAGGCGTTTCGCGCTCGGATTAAGTGAGACATTCGCGGTCGGCGGTCACAGGCTCGTTGAGACGCAAATCACAATCCGTGCGACGGACGCGAGATGTTCGGCGACCGGCGCAGGGTCGCGGAATTGTGAATGGTCAAAGCGCTTCCTCGATGCCGATCACGTTGCTCGCATTTTCAGCGTTCTGGCCCATTTTGAGGCGCAACCAATGAACGAATGTATCCTTGCGCGGATCGCTTTCCAGTCTTGTCGGGGACAGGGCGACATATTTTGTCCCATCACCAATAAAACCATAGGGTGCCTTGAGGCGATCGAGGTGTAGATCGCGGGCGACCATGTGGATCGACGCCAACGCGAAGCCCTGATCAGCCTCCGCGGCTTGGATCGCCAGGTAATGGTGCTCGTAAGAGATATCGTGTTTTGCCTTCAAGGGTATGGAAGTGCGCTTCTTCCAATCGCGCCAGGCCTTTGGTCGTGTCGCTGCATGAAGGAGATCGGGTCTTCCGGTTACGAGCACATCCTGATTCAGGAACGCGGGCGAGGCGACCGGCCCCATCCTTTCCTCGGCGAGATCTGCAATGAAAAGGGAATGATCGATCAGAAAGTCGTTGCGCCGAATGGCGAGATCCACGTGATCGCGCGTGAAGTCGATCGGGCCTCCAGCCGCCATATAGCGGATATCCAGACCGGTTTCATGTTTCAGGTCGGATAAAGAGGGGATCAGCAGCTTCAAGCAAAGCGTCGGTTCACAGGACACGATGAGCGGCCTCGGCCCGGTATGCGCGCGAAAATCCTGGAATGTGCCGTGGATCTCGAGAAATATTTCGCTGAGTTTGGCGCTCAGCCACTTACCTCTCTCATTGAGGTGAACGCCTCGGTTTCGCCGCTCGAAAAGCGACTCCCCCAACTCGGCTTCGAGGGCCTGAACCTGCTTGCTGACGGCACCGTGTGTGACGTTCAGCTCTTCAGCTGCACGCAGCAGGTTCTGATGTCGGGCCGCAACCTCGAACACGCGTAGGGTGCTGAGCTGCGGTAATCTGCGGGAAGGGACAGACATAGATGACCTGTGAGATTTTCTCACAATTTTATGCGGAAAACTCTCGATTTTCAATGTTGACAGAGACTGCGATTTGACAGCAGCCCGGCCCCTCGAACGGAGGATGCGCCGGCCGAGGAAATACCATGCTTGAAACAGCGGACGTACAATCCGGTCTTCGCCGTCTATCGCAGCGTCGAGATGCGATCCATCACACACTTGCCGAGCGCGATTACGTGCTCGTCAGCGGTTACCAAATCATGGAGTTCATTCTTCGTGAACCGGGCGTCAATCCCCTGACTATCGACGCATTCGCTCGGAGCTGGGACGGCCTGACGCCTGACGGTTTCATGGCAGACGGCGGCAAATACCGGACCCGCCGACATGCCACGATGGTCGGTGATCGGACTGGAGGTGCGGTTCTGGCACAACCCCATCAGCCACATTTTCAGGCGCTCGCTCACAACACGCTCAACGGCGGTATCGAACGTCATTATGATCCGATCCATCCGGAGATCATCGACGGGCCCGTCATGACGGCACTGTTGCAGTTCGCGACCTCGGCCTTCGGGGCACTGGCTCCTTTTCATACCTGGCACATCGAGATCCACCAATTCCGCATCACCGCGGTCGAGGGTGGTGGGAAACCTACGCCGGAGGGGACGCACCATGACGGCGTGAATTACGTCCTAATGACACTGCTCGATCGTCGCAACGTGTGGGGCGGACTGACATCGATCCACCGGAACGGTCACAAAATTGCGGAGTTCGCGCTAGAAAAGATGCTGGATACCGCGCTCGTGAACGATGAGCGGGTCGCGCACGGCGTCACCCCGATCGAGGCGGTGCATGCGGACAAGACTGGGTACCGCGACGTTCTAGTCATCACCTTCCGGCGCAAGTTGGCATCGCAGGATACCGAGCGCTCCGCCTTCTTATGAGTGGCACGACGGACCAACTCCCCCTTATTTTCGGGATCACCTTGCTCGCCGTCGTGAGTCCAGGTGCCGACTTCGCCATGATCTCGCGCAACAGCTTCCTGTATGGGCGGCGGGCCGGGATCATGGCGGCGGTCGGTATCGCCCTATCGTGCTGGTTCCATGTCTTCTATGCGATCTTTGCCTTGGCAGTCGTCCAGCGGCTGTTCCCGAATATACTGGATGTCATCAAGATCGCCGGTGCCGGCTACCTGATCTATATCGGCGCGACGACGGCCTTGACGCAACCTAGGGGAGGGGGACCTGATGACGCCTCCGGCGGGCAGACCGACGCGCGGGCGATCAGGGCCGGCGTACTGACCAATGGGCTGAACCCGAAGACTGCCGTGTTCGTGATCAGCCTCTATACGCAGATCATTGGGCCCGGTCGATCGGTCGCGTTCCAGCTCAGCTGCGGGCTATTCATCTCGCTGTCACATCTGATCTGGTTTGTCGGCGTCGCATCGTTCCTCTCCCAACCCATGATCCGGCTGAAGGTTCTAGCCAATCAGCGCATGTTCAACGGGCTGATTGGCTCGGTTCTCGTCCTGCTGGGGGTCGCGCTGGTTCTGTTCGACGTGTCTCAAAGGAGCGCGATGCCATGATGACGACGTCCAGAATATTCTGCGATCTGGAAGGTGTCCTGATCCCGGAGATGTGGCCGCATCTGGCGGAGATTTTCGATATCGAAGAGCTTTCGATAACGACCCGCGACATTCCTGATTACCGAGGACTTATGCGTAACCGACTACGTCTTCTCCGTGAAAACGGGGTCGGGATCGAAGGCATCTGTCGTGCGATTGCCGCGCTTAAGCCGTTCGAGGGTGCGATCGATTTTCTCGAGCGGGCAAGATCCTTTGGTCATGTCGTCATCGTCTCGGATTCATTCAGCCCGATGAACGTGTCCCTGCTAAAGATTTTGGGAGTTGGCGACATCCTTTGTCATCGGTTCATCATCGGCGAAGATGGTATGATCGCCGGTTGTGCCTATTGGAATGATCTGGCCGGAAAGCATCTATGCCTGACCCGCTACCCGGGTAGAGATAGGCCGACATTCGCCATCGGCGATGCCTTCAACGATCTGTCGATGATCAGGGCTGCGACATCAGGTGTCCTGTTCAACCCGTCGCCGGCAACATTAAAAGCGGCACCTGATCTCCAGGCAACCAGTAGCTACGACATCGTTGTCACGTTACTGGAAGAGACATGCAGGCAGTCGAGTGGCCGCAAGGAAAACGAGCGGTTTTCTCGCGGTCGGGCGATGGGGGGCCAGGCAACCCGAAAACAACAAGAAAACCCGTTGTGAAAACCAGCGCCATCTTGCACTATGCCAGTTGTCTTTTCTGGCGGGGTTCGCATTGCTCATCGGCTATATCAGGGTATCCAAGTCGGACGGCACGCAAACGCTGGAGCCGCAGCGTGACGCACTGTTCGCGGCCGGCATCGATCCGTCCCGCATCTATGAAGATATGGCGTCGGGTCGGCAGGATGCCCGACCAGGCCTCAGCGCCTGTCTGAAGGCGCTTCAGCCGGGCAACACGCTAGTCATCTGGAAGCTCGACCGGCTTGGTCGCGACCTGCGCCACTTGGTGACAACCGCCGAATATCTCCGGTCATGCGGGATCGGGTTGAAGGTGCTTGCGGGTGCCGGCGCGCAGATCGATACGACCTCCGCCAATGGCCGTCTCGCTTTCGGAATCTTCGCGGCGTTCGCCGAGTTCGAGCGCGAGTTGATCGCCGAGCGCACCCATGCGGGACTTGCCGCAGCGCGAGCGCGTGGTCGCATGGGCGGTCGGCCGCGCAAGATGGACCGGGCGGCACTGATGATGGCGATGGCGGCGATGTCTGATCGCAATGCCGTCGCGGCCGATGTTGCCACGCGCCTCGGGATCACGACCACTACGCTCTATGTCTACGTCAACGGCGACGGCAGCCCCAAAGCTCCGGGGCAGGCGTTGCTCGACGCTATCTCGACCCGACCACTCCACAGCCAGGCCGCGTAATGAGCGCGGGCATCACGGTCCCCACCGAGGCGATCGTGATGCTCCGGCACCGTTTGGCGGCGCTTCCGTCAAGGCATCCAGAGCGGCAGCCGCTGATGGCGTCGACGGCCGAACTCTACGGCATCAGCCGAGCCACGCTCTACCGACTGTTGCGCGGCGAGCGGCGTCCGAAGGACGCACACCGCGTCGATCGCGGCCTGTCGCGCGTCATGCCTGTCAGCGAAATCGAGTGGTGGTGCGAGATCGTCGCGGCGATGAAGAGCCGCACGACTAACCGGCAGGGCCGTCGCCTCTCGACCAGGCGCATCCTCGAGATCGTCACCGAACATGGCGTCGAGACTCCCGATCGTGGTCTGGTGAAGCTGCCGCCAGGAAGGTTGGCAGCTTCGACGCTCAACCGGCACATGCGACAACTCGGGTACGACGCCGCGCGTATGACACGCGAGCCGGCTGCCGTGCGTTATCAGGCCGAACGCGCCAACATGCTCTGGCATTTCGACATGAGCCCGTCGGACCTCAAGCAGCTGAAGGCTCCGGCCTGGATCGATCCTGATCGTAATGGCGCACCGACGCTAATGCTGTTCTCGGTGGTCGATGACCGGTCGGGTGTCGTTTATCAGGAATATGCGCTGGTCTATGGCGAGGATGCCGAGTCCGCACTGCGGTTTCTGTTCCGCGCGATGGCACCGAAGGAGAATAATCCATTCGGAGGCATCCCGGAAAACATGCAGATCGATAACGGTTCGGCCGGCAAGTCGGCCGTGTTCAAGCGGGTCATGGAATGTCTCGGGATTAACGTCTCCTCGCACATGCCCAAAGGCTCGGACGGACGGCGTACGACCGCCCGTGCCAAGGGCAAGGTCGAGCGTCCGTTCCGCACCGTCAAGGAAGCGCACGAGACGCTCTACCACTTCCACGAGCCAACAAGTGAGGAGGAAGCCAATCGCTGGCTATCTCGCTACATCGCCACCTACAACAACGGCGATCATCGCCGCGAGCCGCATTCCCGGATCGACGACTGGCTCGGCCATCTGCCTGACGACGGCATCCGCGGCATGTGCAGTTGGGAGCGCTACTGCGCTTTCGCACGTGAGCCGGAGCGCCGCACGGTCGGCATCGACTGCCGATTGACCGTGGCCGGCGTCACCTATGAGGTCACGCCCGAGGTCGCCGGCGAGACGGTCGTCGTTTGGTGGGGGCTGTTCGACCAGGAACTATGGGTCGAGCATGGTGAGGAGCGATACGGTCCATTCGATCCGGTCGGAGGGCCGGTGCCGCTTCATCGCTATCGCAAGCACCGCAAAAGCCGGCGGGAGGTCCGCGCGGATCGGGTCGATGTGCTGGCGACGAGGATCGGGATTCCTCGCTCGGTTCTGGCGGGTGACGACGACATCGTGGTAGTCGGGTGCAAGCCTGCCGATGGAAAAACACCGGTGTCGGCCCGGCTGTTCGCCGATCCTGATCCGTTCGCCGAGCTCACCTTTGCGACCCCGCTCAAAGCGCGTTTCGCTATTTCCGAAGAACTGCGGCTGCCACTGGGCGGACTCGGCGAGGAAGATCGCGCCTTCATCGATGCGCTGCTCGCGCGCACGCTGTCCAGGCCCGAGGTCATGGATGAAATCCGCAGGCGGTTCCCGCCCGGTCATAGACGGAGCGGCTGATGCAGACCGAGGTGATGCGCTATTACGGCTTGGCCCGGCCTCCGGTCGACCTCGGGTTCTTCGAGACCGAGCATCATGCCCAGCTCACGCATGATCTGAAGACCGCGATCACAGGCGGGCGGCTCATCGCGCTCACCGCCACCATCGGCTCGGGCAAGACCGTGCTGACGCGGCGACTGCGCGAGGAACTGGAGCGCGAGGGGCGCGTGATCGTCTCCCGCGCGCTGAGCCTGGAGAAGGCCAAGATATCGGTGCCGCTGCTGGTTGCGGCTTTGTTCTATGACCTGTCGTCCGAGAAGACCGTCTCGATCCCCAGTCAGTCCGAGCGGCGCGAACGCGATTTGCAGGAGCTGTTCCGCAAGGCAAAACGCCCCGTCGCGCTGTTCGTCGACGATGCGCATGATCTCCACCCCAAGACGTTGACCGCACTCAAGCGCCTCGTCGAGCTTGTTACCGAGGGCGGCGGTCAACTGGCCGTGATCCTCGTCGGCCACCCGAAATTGCGCAACGATCTCAAGCGCCCGCTAATGGAAGAAATCGGGGACCGGACGACGGTGTTCGAGTTTGGCGGCCTGCGCGATCGACAGCGCGACTATATCGACTGGGCGCTGCGCACCGCGCTGTCGCCGGGGATCGAGCCTGATGCTGTGCTGACCGAAGACGGCGCGATCCTGCTCGCCGCCAAGCTCAAGACCCCACTCCAGATCGGCCGTCACATGGTGCGTGCATTCGAGGCGGGCTTCGAGGCAAGCGTGAAACCAATCGATGCCGCGACCATCGAGGGCGTGCTGTCACGTCAGATCGACGACCTCGAACCCCAGCTCACCCGACACGGATACGATACGAAGAGCCTGGCCGACCAGTTCGACGCCAAGCCGGCGGAAATCCGCAAACTTCTCCGGGGCGGGCTCGATCCGGCCCGTGCCCGCGAACTCACCGACGACATGCGCGCGGCCGGATTGCCGCTCTGACCTGCCCTGATTCCGATATCCTGCGCCGGTCGCCGAACATCTCGCGTCCGTCGCACGGATTGTGATTTGCGTCTCAACGAGCCTGTGACCGCCGACCGCGAATGTCTCACTTAATCCGAGCGCGAAACGCCTCTTTATTGCGCGTCCAGACGATCATCATTGCAAGCCGCTACACGTAACGATCTCGGCCGCGTCTGCGAGATCGGCAGCGTGCACGTGACCGCCCTCTGCGCGCTCGAAACGTTTGCCCGCGCGCATCACCTCGTTTCGGTGGTCCGGGGCAGGCTGCGCCCCGGTCTCGGCGCGATCGATCTTCTGCGCGCGAGCTTTCCTGGCGGCTCGATAACCGGCGCGCCCAAACATCGGGCGATGCAAATCATCGATGAAATCGAAACCGCCCGGCGCGGCGCCTATTGCGGCACGCTCGCCTGGCTCGGCTTCGACGGCGGAATGGGCAGCGCGATCATCATCCGCACGATCGTCGCCACCAGCGAGACGCTGTTCGCCCAGGCGGGGGGCGCCATTGTCTGGGACAGCGATCCCGAAGCGGAATATGCGGAAATGCGACTGAAAGTGGACCCCTTGCTGGCGGCGCACGATGGAGTTTGATGCGCCGGTCTGGCTGAACGGCGCGCTCGTGCCTGCGAACGCGGCGCGGATTGATCCGGCCGATCGCGGTCTGCTGCTCGGCGACGGGCTGTTCGAGACGATCTGTGTTGCCGCGGGCGTGCCGTGCCATGCCGATCGGCATATCGCCCGGCTGGGCGCTGGCGCTGCTCTGCTGCGTCTCGTCGTGCCCGCCGAAGGCACCCTGTGCGATGCGCTCGATGCGGTCATTGCCGCGCACCAGATGGTCGATGGCGTGCTGCGCCTGACGGTTACGCGCGGACCGGGACCGCGCGGCATCATGCCCAGCGGGGAACAGTGCCCGACTGTGATGGTGACGGCCGCGTCCCTGCCGCACGCTCAAGGTCCGATGCGGGTGGTGATCGCGCGCAGCATCGCCCGCGATGCGGCATCGCCGCTCTGTCGGATCAAATCGCTTAATTATCTCCCGAGTATCCTCGCTCGGATCGAGGCCGACGAGCGCGGTGCTGTGGATGCGATCCTGCTCAACCATGCGGGCATGGTGACGGAATCCAGTGCCGCCACGGTGTTTCTGTGCCGAAACGGCGTCTGGCTCACGCCATATGTCGCTGACGGGGCGCTGCCCGGCATTCGCCGCGCGGTGCTTCTCGAAGCCGGGCTCGTGCGCGAGGCGACCCTGGAGCCGGATTGGCTTTTCGAGGCGGACGCGCTCTGTCTTGGCAATGCGCTCGGCTTGCGCCCGGTCAGCCATGTCGATGGCCGGAAGATCAGGCAGTATGAAGCGGCAATCGCGGCCCTTGCTGGGCAGCGATAGGCTCGACCAGGGCAGACGACTGCGCGTCGCCTGCTTTCAATTTATGGAGTGGGGGCCATGCCCGCCAGCTCGTTGAACAGGACAGTAGGCCGGTCGCGGAGGTCGCCAAGTTATTCGGCGTCCAACGAGCTACATTCTATCGGGCGCTTGGAGTGAGCGCCTTTTTGAAATGACAATCCGTCTTTTCCGAAAGTCTTGATTTCTGCAACCGGCGGGACAACTGGCGGCGGATAACCGGTTATATGGAAAATAGGTGTTTGTCTATCGACACCAATGCCTGCAAATATGCCTTTTCACTTGCATAGAGCTGGTCCTCTGATCTCTCATAAATCGCATGGTTGTAATGTTCGATTTCGAGTTCTGTCATATGTCGATTTTGCGTTGGAAATTTATTGTTGTCTTTCGACAAAATCATGGCAAGAAGAGGAGAGAGAGGATAAAAAAGCTCTAGGTCATTGGTTCCGTGCGGATCAAGCAAATTTATGATCGGCTGATCTCCAGTTATGAATGGCGTCGCGGTTGCGTTCTGCAAAAACACAATTTTATATGCGCGTCTCTCCCGGAAAAGTCCTACACTGACATTTGTTGCGTAAAGATGGCATTCTACATTTCCCGTCCTGTGAGGGTCGTGGCCGGGTATCGGTCTCGCCACGTCGGTAATCACTCGTCGCATTCTGGCAGTCCGAAAATATTGATGACATATAAAATAAAGAAAATCTCCGCACCTAGTTTCGTCGTTGTAAAATGAAGCGTCCTGTCGCCGCAAACATTCGAGAATATCCGCGTTTTTATTCTCGACTCCTGTATGATAATGCTCCCCAAGCGTCTTTTCTGCGATCCGCAATTCTCTTTCTAAGGCAACCTCCGCCTCCTGTGGTAGATTTGCATATTGTAGCCGCTCACGTAACTCAAAGCTTAGCTGTTTAAGTCGGAGAAAGTCCAGATTCAGATCACGAAGCCTTTTATCAGAAGCACGATTAATGAACGCTTCTAGGAATGCGATATCCTCTTCAGAGAATTTGTGTATTTCATAGAAGTAGGTTTCGCTCGCAACCGCTTTTGGTTTCGTAGGGAAAAGCTTTTTATCCCGTTGCCGATAACACCAAAACGATCCGGCCTCAGCCCATGCGTCGAGGTAATGACGCCAAACATAATGCTGGTTTTTCGTATATGAAACTGTAGGGCCGACGATTTTCACGAAACAGACTTTCAGGTGTGCCATATCCGTTGGTGAGGAGGCGCTACATGCTGTGCTGGCTGCGTCCCGTGCAAGTCAAAGACCGTATGCCATCGAAATATGGCAATTTTGATCTGCCTCACAATTCTTGCATTCTGCATTGATGTATTCCGCTAACTTTTTTTAATCATATTATAATTCATATTATTAAAATACAACTTTATATATTTTAAATTCTTTGAGATTCATTTATTATTTCTCTATTAAGAATTTCGGTAATGCGAAGTTTTTCTGTTCCAAACAAAATTTTTGTAGATCTTTCCGCAGTATGACGGTCGCCCAATTAGGCGGCTGGCCTTGAGCTATGATGGGATCGGACTGACCTGGTTGCAGGTGCGGCGTATGGGCATCAAGCTGCTTCGTGCGGATCGCCTGGTACAGAAGTTGATGATACACGTCGGCATTGCCTGGCATAAAAGCTGGGTTATCTGTTGGCTGTACGCCTGCCATTAGGCACGCGGCATGACCCAAACTATACCTATCGAGGCGAGCCCATAACTCATATTCTGGCCGTTTTAGGCCAGATATTTCATTTGTTCCTGATATGAAGGCGGGTAGTTTGAAAAGATATAAGACCGCCACGAACACCGGCAGGCTTGCCATCACGGCCAAAGAGGTCGGCACACCTTGTAAGCGCGCCCATATCCACCCAAGAACGGATATCGACAAAGCCAGAATAGGGCCTTGCCAGCCGATCAAACTGAGCAATTTCCAACATGTACTTGCCCATGAAAGCAGCTTTCGCATGGTCTGAAAGAAGTTATTCATGCCTGAAAATATTTCATAAGTGGATGTCGGCATCAGAGTCGCCCGCTGCCAGTGCGCTCATGTACGCAAGGCAAAGGTCACGGGAACGGTAGCGCCCATAGGCGGCGATCTCCTCACGCTCGACAATCGGAAACGTCGAATAGATATAGCGTACATCATCACGTTCGGTGACTTCGTAGAGATAAAAATACACGGCATCGAGCTTGGCCCGAAGTTTCAGCCGCCGGTCTTCATCCCAGATGAACGGCGGCTTCACCTTACCGGCCTTATCGACATATCCCATATCCACGGCGAACGAGGCCATGTCATGCGCGGCGTAAGTCAATTCCAGCACGGCTTCGCGCACGATCTGGGCCGCCGTCTTCTTGCCGAAACGGGTTGCCCTGTACCGATCAGGCGGGATGACTGGAAGCTGCTCAACAATATACCAATTTAAGTGCGTGCTTTGTGCCTTTTGGCGAGCGACGAAATCGAAGACGATTGCTGACAGATTTGCGAGAAGTAGCGGCGCGTTCTCTCGATCGCGGGCCGAACCCTCCGAGATAAGGATTGGCGCTGTATTCCCAAGACCAACGCGCGGGACCGCGCAAGCAATCATCGTTCTGGCGTCGGTCGCTCGCGCGATGTCGCGAAACGCGATCATCCATTCCAGCCCTTTCGGAAAATCCACCTCTTTCAGGGGCACCCAATATTGCGGTGTTGGGAGAAAAGCCGGATCAGCCTTCTGCACGTCAGTGATGTCGCCGCTTAGTGCCGCATTGTGAAGGTTCTCGGCGTTGACTTCGACGGACGCCGCTCGATGATCGAATTGATGGATCATCCGGCCAACATACAGGGGCACCCACTCCCCATCCTTGCTCCGAAACCGGTTGCCGCCGATCGGGTAAGCGCCTTCCTTCTCCTCCAGCTCCTGCCGGGTGCGGAACAGCCCGGAGTCGTTGGTCATATCGAACATGCGTAGGTATTTCACCGGCCACGCTTTGACCTCCGTGCCAGTCGAGCGATCGACCAGTACGGGCAGGCGGCTATAGATCGCCGTGGTCAGCGCCGCGTCGCGCCTGGTTCTGAATATCGGCGCGGTGCCGGTGTTCGGATTGACGCTGGCAAAGTCCTGGGCCGACAGCGGAAAACACCGCTCCGGATCGGCAAGCTCTGATACGTCCTGCAGAAAGAAGGCGCAGCGCGTGTCGGCATGAACCGGCGACGGGCTGCCGACAAATGCGCAGAACTTGAACCGGCTATCCACGTCCGGGAAAAACGGCTGGGCATCGAACCGCGTTCGCCGGTTCTCGAAATCATACAACGCCTTCAACCGGCCACCGATCGCGACCCCCTTGAAGAACGGTGCTGCGGTCTTGTCAGACGCGATCCCGGAAGGCGTCAGTAATCCCACCATGCCGGTTGGCTTCACCAGCGTCATCGCCCGTTCGACGAACAGCGAATAGATATTCACGTCACCACCCGACAAGAGCGGAAAGTCGCCAGACGTGCGTGCCACCCGCACCGCCGCCTCGGCGCGCTCATTGGCCTTGGCAAAATCCTGGGCCAGCGGGTCTTGGGCCTTCTCCATTGCCGTGATCATGCGCTGCCGATCCGATGCCCGCTGGGCCAGGGCGATCTCGCGGCGTCGCGCCGCGAACCATTCAACCTGTTGCAGCTTCATTCGGTCCCAGGGTGGATTGCCGATCACCGCATCAAAGCCACCGACGAGACCATCATTTTCCCAATCGGACCACACACCGGGGAAGGCGACCTGCCAGTGCAGGAAACCTTCCTCATCCACAAGGGTGCGCACGCACTCGAAAATCTCCGCGAAGCGCGTGGCTTCGGCGCGACCGTTCGTGATCGGCGTCTTGCCCATGATGATCGCGATCGGGTCGCCGAACTGCCCCCCGAAGAACGCCTGGATTGCAAGCTTGTCCTCCTTCGATTTCAGATCAATCCAATCGAGCGCATGAATCAGCGAGAGGATCGCATTGAGCGGCGCGGTCATGTCCCGCACCTCGTCAAAAACATCCTTCGAGCGGTGCGCCTCGGCGATTTCGGCGTCGGTCAGCCCCTCGATGATCTGCATCGACGTGGCCGCGCGCATCGCGCGGGTGAGCGGCTCATGAAGGAACAAGGGGGCGTTCGAGAGCTTCTGAGCCTTTTCAGCCCCGGCCTTCACCCAGCACCCGAACAGGCTGTTGCCGCTCCGCAGATGGTGGTCCAGGAACGAAAGCGGCGCGCCAACCGTGAAGGTGTGCAGCCATAACGCCACCTTCGCCAGTTCGACGGCCATGACGTTCTTATCGACACCATAGATGCACCGTTTCAGCACCATGCGGCGGACGATATGACGGTCGTCAAGCTGCTCGTGGTCGATCGTCCAGCCGCGTTCCTCGGCATTCCGCAAAATCGTGGTGCGGATCGCCGCGATCCGGGCGATCAGCGGCGAGACATAATCGCCGAACGCCACCAGCGCCTGGGCCTCGGCTATCGCGGTGATGACCTGATCGGCGAGGTAATCGGCCAGGCTCACCAGAAAATGTCCCGAACCCATCGCCGGATCACAGATTTTTAGATCGAGCAGTTTTTCGGCCGGGTCGAACCCGGCCAGCGTGCCGATGCGGCGATCCTCGCTCTGCGCGCTGGTCTCCAATTCTGCGGCTTTCGCGGTAAAGGTCGTCATCCGCGCCTCGACCAGAGGATCGACCGTCTCGCGGATGATTAGCCCAACCAGATCGTCCGGGGTGTAGTAGCTGCCCGATCCCTTGCGAGCGAAAATATTCGGCCGGACGACGATCTCCGCACCGTCCCGGATGACCTCATGCTCAAGCAGGCGCTCATAGATCGAGCCGAGCTGCTGAACGCTCAGGTCTCGATAGTTGATGTATTTCCGGCCCTCCGGCGTGTGCTCGAAAGACAGGGCATCGATCACGACGGCCATAACCCCATCGCCCAGACGGGTTTTCGAGAGAAGCGGCGTTTTCTTCGGGTCGAACAGCCCACCATTATAGGGCGGCAATCCGATCGATCGATCACCCGTATCGATGGCGCGGCAAAGATCGTCGATGACGGACCAATAGCGGGCCGCCGTTTCTGAGAAGACATCGTTGCGGTCCATCCGGCGGCCGACATCACCGCGTACCTTGTCGCGCAGCCCATAGTCATCGTAGCGGCGCTCCCGCACCGGCAGGAGGTCACGATCCTCGGCATAGAGAATGAACAGGAGCCGGTAGAGAAGTATCAGTGCGGCTTCCCGCACCTCCTGCAAGCCAGCATCCGGTGCCGCCGTGGCGATCGCGGTGACCAGCGTCGGAAACACCTTCCCGAAAACCAGGTTCGAGAGATTGCCGGCAACGCGCTCTTCGTAGAATTTTCCCTCGTCAAGGGCGCGCTGGTGGAAGGTCCGGGCATCGCTCGGGCTAGGTAGAAAGGCATTGCGGCCGAACACCAGGACGAAAACCCGCAGCCAGTGCCGCCGTTCTGCCTCCGTCAAGGCGAACAAGTCGCCCTCATGACCAGGGATGGCAAGCACGGCGGCCAGATCGATCTCGAAAAACTGCTCGGAAACCGATCGTGCCCCCTGGTAGTAGATCCGCCAGCGCGCACCGTTGGTCAGCATTCCCCAGCGGAGCTTGCCGGTGGTCAGATCCTCCACCCGCCGCAGATAGCGAAGCATCTGGGTCGAGGGCGCGGTTTCCTCGCCGCGCCGCCCTGACTGGCGATCAAGCGGGCGTTGCCAACGCTTGGATTCGACAATCGCGAGGCCGCAGCCGTAGCGTTTCCACTCCTCGGGGAAGGCGTTGGCTTCGGCCTTGGCCGCCGCGTCGGCGAACAACAGGCCATCCGGCACGTCATCGCGACCTTTGGCCGCCAGGTTCTGCTGCCGCAAGCTTTCAGTCCAACCGAGCCGGTCCAGCACCTTCCAGATCAGATCATCCTCGGTCTGGCTTTCATTCGGGGTCTGGCCTGTCGGAAACGGCGCAAAAATGCCGCGCAGGTCGGCGGCTGCCCTGTCGATTTCGGCATCGGAAATCCGCTGCCAGTCCGCGTTTCGCGTAATCGATTCACCCAAGAAATCCGTCGAAAACAAGCTTCCCTGAAATATGGTCTCCACTGCCACGCGCGTTTTGTTCCTTAGCCTAAATTAACGAATTGCCGCATGAGCTGGCCGATCAACTCCATCCCGGACCGGCAGATGCGCAATCTCATCCCCAGCGCGCTCCTCGGCAACCCTTATGTCGTAAGCACCTTGCAGGTTCAGCCAGAACTGCGCGCTCATACCGAACCAATGGCCAAGCCGAAGCGCGGTGTCGCCTGTGATGCCGCGCTGGCCATGGATGATCTGGGTGAGCCGGTTGGTCGGCACTTTGATCTGCCGGGATAGCTCGGTGGGGGTAATACCCAAAGCCTCAAGCTCATCGGCAAGAATTTCGCCAGGGTGAATTGATGGACGGGCCATAACGAAAACTCCTCTCAATGATAGTCCACGATTTCGACATTCGACGGACCAGGGGCACCGCCAGGCCATTCAAAGCAAAGCCGCCACTGCATGTTAATGCGGATGCTGAACTGCCCCTCCCGGTCACCATGCAGCGCCTCAAGGCGGTTGCTAGGCAAGCCCCCTAGATCATCCAGGCATGTTGCTGCTTCCAGAATTTCGAGCCGTTTATAGGCTTGCCGGTCAAAGCTCTGGAACTCCCGAACGAAGGCACCTCCCACAAATGCCTTTGTTCGCTTGTCCCTGTAACCCAGAATCATGCCATGATAGCTAGACAACTTTACGAATTACGTCAACCATAATTATGTTTGATCGCTTGAGAACGGAAGAGGACGAAATCGTATCTGTGCCTCACGGTTGTCAACGAACCAAACCAGGAGAGCGAGGTGGGTGCTGCGGCCAGCAATCGGTATTTCACCGCAAGTTACCCGCTCAAAAACGATCGTATTCGGACAGGCTGATTTACCCTGCTCAAAAAATAGCGTTTTAGCCTTTTGAGCGCCGTTCTATTAAGAACAGCGTTTCCGGACAGCTAAACGTCATCGGATATATCCGCCTCCGCCTCG